>CAZKXT010000014.1:3284-8933 GCA_964556965.1 uncultured Alphaproteobacteria bacterium
CTAGGTATTGCCGCAAACTCTCTTTGCATTATACGAGCAGCGGAATCTTTTGGGTAACTCAAACCTTCTTCAAGTAAAAATCTATCTTTAGGAGGTAGTTTATTCAGTACTTGATTTTTTTTATTATTGTCTAATTTTTCAAGAATTTGTAATGCGTTGTCCGATTCTAAACGTTTTAATATATTTGCAATTGATTCGATTGACAAAAGAATGAATATATCTGATCTGATAGACTCATTTAATTCAATAAAAATTTCAGGATCAATGTTAAATCCTTCTAGTTCTATTAATTTTACTCTGTTTTCGGGAACTAAATTTTCAATAAGATCAGCGGAGTCAGCGGGATGCAGCTCTTTTAAAGTTTTGTCTAAAAAAGCAGTATCGTTATCTTTAATTTTTTGACTAAAAAGATTGACAAACCCTTTATTAAACTCAAAATTTACTTTTTTATCTTTAATTTCTTTTGTTAAACTCATAAATGTTATTTAATTATTCAATTTTGAGACTATTAGTAGATATCATTTGAAAAGACAAATTTAAAGTAACTATGGAAGTAAAAAAGTCTTTAAAACCAGTAAATTATACGAATGCCATAAATTTCTTAGAATGTAGAGCGAATGATGTTTGTAATGGAAAAAAGCAGGAACTTTTATGGATACTAGAACACAACTCAATATATACAGCTGGAACAAGCGCAAAAGATAGCGAAATTATAGATAAAAAAATAAAAGTTACCAAAACAAATCGCGGTGGAAAAATAACATGGCATGGACCAGGTCAAAAAGTTGTTTATTTCGTTTTAAATTTAAATAATAGAGAAAAGAATATAAGAAAATTAGTGAGTAACTTAGAAAAATGTATTATTGATATTTTAAAAAATTATAAAATCGACTCTCAAAAAGACTCTAAAAATATAGGAATATGGGTTCACAAAGGAAAGGATCTAAAAAAAATTGCCGCAATAGGAATTAGAGTTAAAAAATGGGTAGCTTATCATGGTTTTTCCATAAATGTATGTAACGATTTGAAGCAATATAAAAAAATAATTCCTTGCGGTATCAAAGAAAATGGAATTACTAATATGCAAGATATGGGCGTTAAAAATTTTAATAATATCGATGAGATAATAATTAGTAAATTTTTAAATGTTTTTCCTTAACAGCATTTTGAAATTCAAGTGGTAAATTTGCTGCGAACTTGTATTTTGTATTAGAAACTGAAAAACTAATTTTCCAAGCATGTAGCATCATATAATTATTTTTTCCAAATTTAAAATCTCCTATTCTGTATTTGCTATCTCCAATTATTGGATGTCCATGCATAAGCAACTGTTTTCTTAATTGATGTTTTCTGCCGGTTTCTGGAATCAATTTTAAAATTGAATACTTATTATTTGAATCAATTACGTTATAATGTGTTATTGCCTCACTTCTTATTTCTTTTTTTCCTTCATATTGATACAAAAAATCTTTGAAAGTTCCTTTAACTTCTTTCATTTCTCCCAAAACCAAAGCTAAATATATTTTTTTAATTTTTCTAATGCGAAACAAAGATGTAAAAAATTGTGCATATTTTCTATTTTTTGCTACAATTAATATTCCTGTTGTATCCTTGTCAATTCTATGAACTATATAAGGAGTAGAATCTTTAAATTCTTTAGTTTTTCTTAAAATATCTATTATATTTTTTCTGGATTTTGTTCCAGATTGAACAGCTATACCGCGAGGTTTATTAACTATAACAAAATTTACATTATTTTCTAGAATCATTGAAGAGGTTGAAAAAATTTCTTTTTCATTAGGATTATATTTAAGTTGGTTAATTTGATGCTTGTTGCTCTTGGGTTCTAAATTATACAGTATTATCTCGTCACTAGCTCTAAGCTTGTATGAGCTTTTTATTTTTTTGTTATTTACTTTTATTTTTCCTATTCTAAGATTTTTTTCTAAGTATGATTGAGGAACGTTAGATACAGTTTTCTTAAACCATCGATCAAAACGAGATCCTTTAAAATCTTCATCAATAAAGTATTTTTTAAACATAAAATTTAAACTAACACATTGGTTTAGTTAAAAATTATTTTTTTTTAGATTTTTTTTCTTTTTTTTCCTTAATTGCTAGTGAAGGTTTTGCTGAAGTCTTTTGTGGCGCTTCTGTCTTTTTTGGTGCTTCTGTCTTTTGTGGAATGTCTACTTTTTTTGCATTTATGTCTCTATCAACTAGTTCTATGACTGCCATAGGAGCATCGTCTCCATAACGAAAACCGGCTTTTAGCACTCTGCAATATCCTCCGTTTCTTTTTGTGTATCTTGTTGAAAGTGTGTTTAACAACTTGTCTACGGAAGTCTTGTTCTGAAGTTTTGAAAAAAGATTTTTTTTTGATTGCAAACTTTTTTTCTTACTTAAAGTTATAACTTTATCAATTATTGGTTTTAATTCTTTGGCTTTTGGCAAAGTTGTGGTTATTTGCTCATACTTAATTAAAGAATTAACCATATTCTGAAACATGGCTTTTCTATGTTCCGAAGTTTTGTTTAATTTTCTATGAGCAAACTTGTGTCTCATGATTTTAGTATGTGTTTTCTTCTAATTTTTTAGATAAATCGGCAATATTTTCAGGAGGCCAATTTGGAACTTCCATGCCCAAATATAAAGACATTTGGCTAAGTAGTTCTTTTATTTCATTTAAAGATTTTCTTCCAAAATTTGGCGTTCTCAGCATCTCAGACTCTGTTTTTTGAACAAGATCACCGATGTATATTATGTTATCGTTCTTGAGACAGTTCATTGACCTAACAGAAAGTTCCAGTTCATCCACTCTTCTTAGAAGATTTCTATTAAATTCAGGTTTTTCAATTTTATCAACTTTTTTAACTTCTTGAGGTTCGTCAAAATTAATAAACATAGATAGTTGGTCTTGAAATATTCTTGCTGCATATGCTAGAGCGTCTTCTGCGGAAATTGATCCGTTTGTCTCTACATTCATTGTTAACTGATCGTAGTCTAAAGATTTTCCTTCTCTTGCGTTACTCACGGCGAAAGAAACTTTTTTGACTGGACTAAATAATGCGTCAATAGGTATTAAACCAAGAGGCGCGTCTTCACTTTTGTTTTTTTCCGCTGGAACATAACCTTTTCCAGATTTAACAGTCAACTCCATATGAAATTTAGTATTTTCATCTAAATTACAAATAGTTAGATCGGGATTTAATATCTTAACTCCCGAAATTTCTTTTATATCTTTTGCTTTAATTTCTCCAGGGCCAGTTGCATCCAAAATTAATTTTTTCGCCCCATCTGTCTCAAGTTTAAGTGCTAATGATTTAACATTTAAAACAATATCTGTAACATCTTCTCTTACTCCTTTTATTGAAGAAAATTCGTGTAATACACCGTCTATTTGAACCGCTGTCACTGCAGAACCCTGAATGGAAGATAACAAAATTCTTCTCAATGAATTTCCGAGTGTTAGCGCATAACCTTTTTCTAAAGGCTCGGCTACGATCTTAGCTATTGACTTGTCTTCGCCGTTTTGAACATCAATCTTTGATGGTTTAATTAAATTTTTCCAATTTTTATCTACAACTTGATTTTCCATTTAAACTCTCCTTTTTTTTGGCGGTCTAGATCCATTGTGTGGCATTGGGGTAGTGTCTTTTATAGAAATTATTGTAAAACCTCTAGCTTGCAATGCTCTAAGTGCGGTTTCTCTTCCCGATCCAGGTCCTTTAACTTCAACAGTTAAATTTTTAAGCCCATACTCGAGAGCTTTTCCGGCTGCATCATCAGCAGCAATTTGTGCTGCATAAGGAGTAGATTTTCTTGAACCTTTAAAACCTTTTGCGCCAGCAGATGACCACGCCAATACATTTCCTTGATTGTCAGCTATAGAAACTATTGTGTTATTAAAAGTTGCGTTAACATAAGCTATACCAGATACAATATTTTTTTTAACTTTTTTCTTTCTAAATTTTAAACTCTTAGCTTTTTTTTCCAACTCTGAAGATTTGTCTTCAAGTTTGCTATTTTCAGAAAGTTTTTTATCTTTTATTTTTATATTTTTTTTATCGTTCATTTATTTTTTAGTAATAGTTAATTTTTTACCGGCTATTGCTATTGCTTTCCCTTTTCTGGTTCTAGCATTACAATGTGTTCTTTGACCTCTGACTGGAAGTTTTTTTCTATGTCTGCTTCCTCGATAAGTTCCTAAGTCAATTAGACGTTTTATATTTAATGAAGTTTCTCTTCTTAAATCTCCCTCAACCTTATAAGTTTTGTCTATAAACTCTCTTATTTTTAGAACTTCTTCGTCAGTCAGTTTGTTGACTCTTTTGCTTTCAGGTATGTTTAGCTTGTTACAAATTTCGGAAGAAAATTTATCGCCTATACCATAAATATAAGTAAGACCAACTCTTAAAATTTTATTTTGTGGTATGTTGACGCCTGCAATCCGAGCCATATATTTGAATGAGAAATGTTACTTTTTTCAAAAAGGGTATTTATATAAATTGATGCCTTAAAGTCAATCCTATAAAGCCTTTAGAATGCTTGAAATTTCCTTATATATTAAGGAAATATCACCATTACCATTAATTTTACGTAAAATTTTCTTTTTTTCATAAAAATTTAAAATAGGCAGTGTGATTTCAAAGTATGTTTGCAACCTCTTCTCAAGAATTTCTTTTGTGTCGTCAGGTCTTTTTTTTAAAAATTTTAATCCGCAGGAATGGTTTGTGTTTGGTGTATTAAAAAAATCATTAAATATTCTTTTACACTTCTCACAAAAAGATCTTCCCGTTACTCTCTTAACAAGCAGCTCTTTATCAACCTCTAGGCTTATAACAAGTTTTAATTTTTGTTTTAAATTATCAAGAAATTGATCTAAAACTTCAGCTTGTTTCACATTTCTTGGATATCCATCAAAAATGAATTTGTTTTCATTTTTTTTATCTGAAATTGCTTTTTTAACTAAATCATTAATTAAATTGTCTGAAACTAGTTTTCCTTTATCAATGATTGATTTTATTTTATTTCCTAAATCGGTTTTTTTGCTTATTTCAAGTCTTAATAAATCGCCTGTAGATATTTTTTTTAATTCAAAGTCTTGCACAATCAAATCTGATTGCGTGCCTTTTCCAGCAGCAGGCGGACCAAAAATAATAAGATTCATATATTAACGACCAAACTTAGTTTTTTTTATCAAGCCTTCGTATTGTTGACTCATTAACCTAGTTTGTACTTGCGTAACCGTGTCCATTGCAACAACCACAACAATTAACACTGAAGTTCCTCCTAAATAAAAAGGTATTGGATATTTTGCAATCAAAAATTCTGGCATTAAACATACCAGTGCTAAATAAAGAGAACCCATTGTTGTTAGTCTTGTTAAAATATTATCAATATATTCAGCGGTTCTGTCTCCTGGTCTTATTCCTGGAATATAACCTCCATACTTTCTTAAATTTTCTGCAGTTTCTTTTGGATTAAAAACAATTGAGGTATAAAAAAAAGCAAAAAAAATTATTCCTGAGGCATAGATCAACATGTAAATAGGCTTGCCTTGAGAAAAATAAGACGAAAACTTAATTAAAAAGTCTCCTTCGGAAAAAGCAAAATTTGAAAAAGTCATTGGTAACATAAGTAAAGCTG
>CAZKXT010000015.1:0-4796 GCA_964556965.1 uncultured Alphaproteobacteria bacterium
ATTATATAGATTATTTTGACTAAATTATGAATCAAAAAACGCAGAAAAAAAACTCCCTGGGTCTGAATTCTTGCTTTTTAGATTTGGATAATCCCTTTGAATTATTCAAAATTTGGATGAAAGAAGCTGAGAAAAAAGAGGAAAACGATCCAAATGCTCTATCTTTGGCAACGGCCAATAAAAATGGAGCTCCTAGCGTCAGAATCGTTTTATTAAAAGATGTTAATGCAGAAGGTTTTGTTTTTTATACGAATCTCGAAAGTCAAAAGAGCAAGGAAATATTTGAAAATCCAAATGCGTCAATGTGTTTTCACTGGAAGAGTTTGTTGAGACAAGTGAGAGTTTCTGGAAAAATTTCTATTGTAGCTGATTTAGAGGCTGATAAATATTTTCATTCTAGACCGCATGGTAGCAAAATAGGAGCTTGGGCATCTAAACAGTCAAAAGTTTTAGCCAATAGAGCAGAACTTGAAAAAAGAATGGACGATTATAAAAAACAATTTAATAATACAAAAAATATTCCAAGACCTTCCAATTGGTCTGGCTGGATGCTGAAACCAGATTCTATAGAATTTTGGTTGGGGGAAGCTGATAGAATACACGAGAGATTAAGATACTTTAAAGTTAAGAATCAATGGAATAAGGAACTTTTGTATCCTTAATAATTTCTATTAATACAAAAAGATACAATATTTTGAAGAATATTTTTTTCAGCAGACGGTCTAAATATTTTTAAAGCATCAAAAGATAAATTGGAAAAATGTTCCGCTCTTTTGAAACATTTATCAATTGATTTATATTTTTTCATTAAAGATGTAGTAAATTTTAAATCTTCATCTGTTCTTTTTCTTTTTTTAAAAATGGACTTAAGCAACACTCGTTCATTTTCATTTGATTTTTCGTACAAAAGAATTATAGGCAAAGTTACTTTACCTTCAAAAAAATCTTTTCCATTTTTTTTTCCAAAAACATTTTCCTCAGAATAATAGTCCAAAGCATCATCGGCAATCTGAAAAGCTATTCCTAAATTTCTTCCATAGGATTCAAGGGCATCTTTTTCCTTTCGACTTTTGTTGTTTATACAGGCACCAACCCTAGTGCTTGCAGCGAATAAAGATGCAGTTTTCCAGTTTATTATTTGGAAATATACATCCTCTAAAAGATCTACCTCTCCTTTATGTTCTAACTGCAAGACTTCACCTTGTGCGATTTTTGAGGAAGTTGCTGAAAGAAGTTTTAATATCTCTATACTGCCATCTTCTACTATCATTTCAAAGCATCTACTCAAAAAATAGTCGCCAACCAAAACAGAGGAATCGTTTCCCCAGATATTGTTTGTTGTTTTTATTCCTCTTCTAGTTTGTCCATTATCTATGACGTCATCATGTAGGAGTGTAGCGTTATGGATGAGCTCGACACATGCCGCAAGATTTATTGATCGGTCATCTATAATATTTGAACACAGTTTTGATGATCCTAGAGTTAATAAAGCTCTAATTTGTTTTCCTTTGGAGCTAAAATGATGATCAGTTAGTTTTTGAACTAATTTTACTTCACTATCTAATTTATGGAAAATTTTAGTGTCTACTTTTTCAATTTCTCTGGCAAAGTAGTTTTTTAATTCAAAATAAGAATTTTTTACTTCCTTTTTTAAAGGTATTACATTTCCCATGAGATAATCTAATTTTAATTTAAGAAGATAACAATCAGTAAGTTTATACCATTAATGACGCATGATCATATACAACCTGTGGTAGCTTTATAACTTTACATAAACTTTTTATGAGATTAAAACTATGATAACTAATTAACTCATCCATGTTTTCAATATTTAAAAAAAAAATTGTTGTTCCTCATATCAGGCTTTCCGGGGTTATAGGCAATGTAGGCAAATTTAAACAAGGTATAGATTTTTCTAGTCAACAAGAAATAATCAAAAAAGCTTTTTCTTTAAAAAAAATTAAATCTGTAGCAATCTCGATTAATTCTCCCGGAGGATCTCCGGTGCAATCACACCTTATCTATAGCTATATAAGGAGTTTGGCAAAAAAGAAAAAAATCAAAGTTTTGGTATTTGCCGAGGATGTTGCTGCTTCAGGAGGCTACCTAATAGCTTGCGCAGGAGACGAAATATACGCAAATTCTAGCTCAATTATAGGCTCTATTGGAGTGATTTATGCATCTTTCGGATTTCAGGACATGATAAAAAAAATTGGCATACAAAGAAGAGTCTATACTGCTGGAAAAAATAAAAGCACGCTAGACCCCTTCGTTGAAGAAAAAGAAGAAGACATTAAAAGATTAAAGAATATTCAACTAGATTTGCATAGAGATTTTATAAATGTTGTAGAAAAAAGCAGAGGATCAAAATTGAATACAAAGAGTGGCATAGATTTATTTACAGGAGAATTTTGGTCTGGCTCGAAAGCTAAAAGTTTAGGTCTGATTGATGGATTGGGAAATGCCGATGAAGTTTTAAAAGAAAAGTTTGGAGAAAATGTTGTTATAAAAAAATTCGAAAAACAAAAAAGCTGGATTGCAAAAAAGCTTTCTTCCGGTCAAACTAATCAACTCGAAAGACTTTTGTCTAAATTTGAAGAAAAAGAAATTTGGCAAAAATACGGTTTATAATGCCAAAGAAAAAAAAGAATATAAAAAGCAAACAAAAGTTGAGCGTTGTAACTTTTCAAGATTCTATAATGAATCTTCAAAAGTTTTGGAGTAAAAATGGATGTGTAATATTGCAACCATATGATATGGAGGTTGGCGCTGGAACGTTTCATCCCGCAACAACTTTAAGATCTTTAGGACCCAATTCATGGAGAGCTGCATATGTTCAACCTTCTCGAAGACCGACAGACGGAAGATATGGAGAAAATCCAAATAGACTTCAGCATTATTACCAATTTCAAGTTATAATTAAACCTTCGCCAAAAGATATAAAAAAACTTTATCTTAAAAGTTTGGCCAATGTAGGAATAAATTATTTGGAACATGATATTAGATTTGTCGAGGATGACTGGGAAAGTCCAACTTTAGGCGCCGCAGGACTTGGTTGGGAAGTTTGGTGTGATGGAATGGAAATTAGTCAGTTCACATATTTTCAACAAATGGCCGGCATGGAGTGTAATCCTGTTTCTGTGGAGTTAACTTATGGATTAGAAAGAATAAGTATGTTTGTCCAAAAAAAAAATAGTGTTTTTGATTTAATTTGGAATAATGAGGGAGTTAAGTATAAAGATGTTTTTTTAGATTCTGAAAAACAATTTTCAGCTTACAATTTCGAATTTGCTAATACAGATTCTTTGTTTACTATTTTTGACTTAGCAGAAAAAGAATGCCACATGTTGAACGAAAAAAAACTTCCTTTACCAGCATATGACCAATGTTTAAAAGCCAGTCACGTATTTAATTTACTAGACTCAAGAGGAAAAATTAGCGTTGCAGAAAGAGCCAACTATATTTCACGAGTGAGAGATATGGCCAAAAACTCTGGAAAGATTTGGCTAGAAACAATGATTAAAAATGGCTGAATTTTTTTTGGAATTATTTACTGAAGAAATTCCCTATGGACTTCAATCTGAAGCAAGGTCAAATTTAAAAAAAACTGTAGAAAAAATATTTGAAGATAAAAAGATCGATTTTAAATTTGTAAAAGTTTTTTCAACTCCCAAAAGATTAGTATTATTTTCAGAGGGACTTCCTCTTGCTCTTGAAAAAAAATCTGAATCAATAAGAGGACCAAGAGTTGGGGCTCCAGAACAAGCAATCGAAGGTTTTGCTAGATCTCATGATATTGAAAAAGAAAATTTATATAAAAAAAAGATAGACAAAGGAGAATTTTATTTTATAGACACAAAATCTATAAAATCCGATTTATACAACTTATTAGAGCAACTAATTCCCCAAACTCTTAATAGTCTCGTATGGAAAAAATCTATGCGATGGTCTAATCATGAACTTTTTTGGGGTAGACCATTAAAATCTATTTGCTCAATATTCAATGGCAAACCTTTAATATTTAACTATTTTCATCTTACAAGTGGTGATGTTGTATTTTCAGACGAAATTTTAGAAGAAAAACCAAAAAAAATTAAAAATTTTAAAGACTATCTGTCTATTTTAAAAAGTAGCGGAATCACTCTTGATCATGATCAAAGAAGAGAAAATATTAAAAAAAAGTTAGAAAGTGTTGCAAATACAAAGGGGTTCGAGGTCGATCTGGACGAAAAACTTTTAGATGAAGTTACAAATATTGTAGATAGTCCCCATGTTTTAATGGGCAAGTTTGATGAAAAGTTTTTAAAAATTCCGGAAGAGATTCTAATAATTACAATGAAAAAACATCAAAAATATTTTCCAATATTTAATAAAAATAAAGAATTAATAAACTTCTTTTTTATTGTGGCCAATCTTCCAGATAAAAAGGGATTAATAAAACTAGGAAATGAAAGGGTAATTTCTGCCAGATTGGAGGATGCTAAATTTTTTTGGGAAAACAACAAAAAGAAAAATTTAGTTAAACAAATTAACAAATTAAAAACCATATTGTTTTTTGAAACGCTCGGAACGATTTATGATAAGACGCAGAGACTAAGGAAACTTGGTTCGATGATTTCAGATCAATTAAGCATTTCCAAAGAGAAAGTTGAGATTACCGCATCAATTTGTAAATCAGATCTTGTATCAGAATTAGTTAAGGAATTTCCTGACTTACAAGGAACAATGGGAAAATATTTCGCTTTGGAACAAGGATTTGAAAAAAATATTGCAGATGCAGTTAGTGAGCATTATTT
>CAZKXT010000015.1:4896-8773 GCA_964556965.1 uncultured Alphaproteobacteria bacterium
GAGAACAAAAAATTAATTTAACTAATGAAAATTTAATAGAGGAAATTTTATTATTTTTAAAAGAAAGAACAAAAAATTTACTAAAAGACAAAGGAGTTAAATCAGATATTATCGAAGCGGTCTTGTCTTCTCATCGTGGTGATAATTTTTTAGCTCTGTATCAAAAGGGTTTGGCATTAAACAAACATTATAAATCGGAATCTTATCAAAATATGGTTGCTTCTTTTAAAAGAGCATCAAACATATTGAATCAAGAAAAATCAGACAATAAAAAATTAATTGGACAACCAGATTCAATTTTATTTAAAACTGAGGAAGAAAAAGAGTTATATGAAAAAATAAATGAGATAAGAAAACACTTTTCGATTAGATCAAGAAAAGAAGATTATGAAGAAACTATTAAATATCTTTCAAACACAGTGTCTGCCACTAATAATTTTTTTGAAAATGTTATTGTTAATGATGAAAATTCAGATATAAGAGAAAATCGTTTAGAATTACTAAAGATGTTTTGTCAAACTTTTAATATTTTTATAGATTTTTCAAAATTAGAAGGTATTTAATTGAAAAACTTTATTTACAGATTTAACAATAAAACTAAATCCAGAACGAATGATAAAAGTTTGCTGGGTGGAAAAGGTGCCAACCTAGCTGAAATGGGAAAATTGGGTTTACCAGTACCCCCTGGCTTTACAATTTCTACAGAGATGTGCGAATTTTTTTATAAAAATAAAAAAAAAATTCCTAAATCGTTATTATCCAAAATCAAAAAAGAAATAAAAGTTATAGAAAAATTAACCAAAAAAAAATTTGGAGATCTAAATAATCCACTTTTACTATCAGTAAGATCGGGCGCTCGTGTTTCAATGCCAGGCATGATGGATACTATTTTAAATTTGGGGCTTAATGATAAAACAGTCAAGTCACTTACAAACACAACTGGCAACCCAAGATTTGCAAACGATAGTTATCGAAGGTTTATCCAAATGTACAGCAATGTAGTGATGGGGATTGAATCATATCTTTTTGAGGAACTGATAGAAAATTATAAACATACAAAAGGAGTTTTGCAGGACACAGATTTGGACGCTAATGATTGGAGAGATTTAATTGTTGATTTTAAAAAATTGGTTAAGAGCAAGGCGCATAAAAATTTTCCCCAAGATATATATGAACAATTGAGTGGAGCAATAAGCGCAGTTTTTCTTTCTTGGGACAGTAAACGAGCAAAAACTTACAGAAGACTCAATCAAATACCAGATCATTGGGGTACAGCAGTCAACGTACAGTCCATGGTATTTGGAAATATGGGAAATGATTGTGCTACTGGAGTGGCATTTACGAGAGATCCATCCACAGGCGAAAATTATTTTTTTGGAGAATATTTGATTAATGCGCAGGGAGAAGACGTGGTTGCGGGAACTCGGAATCCACAACACATTACAAAGAAAGCAAGAATTAAATCAAATGTTAAAGAACTTTCTCTACAGGAAAAAATGCCACAAGTTTATTCAGAATTGAAAAAAATATTTTACAAATTAGAAAAGCATTACCGTGATATGCAAGATATAGAATTTACAGTGGAAAAAGGAAAACTTTGGATGTTACAAACAAGATCAGGAAAAAGAACTGCCAAAGCAGCTGTTAAAATCGCTGTAGACATGGTTCAAGAAAAATTGATCTCCAAAAAAGAGGCATTACTGAGAATAGATCCCAACACTCTGGACTCTTTGCTTCACCCAACCTTAGATGAAAAAGCTGAAAAGAAAATAATTGCCAAAGGTTTACCAGCATCACCGGGCGCGGCCAGTGGTAGAGTAACTTTTTCTTCAAACGAAGCGGAGAGACTTAAATCTTTAATGCAAGAGACTATATTAGTTAGAATTGAAACGTCACCTGAAGATATACATGGTATGCACGCCTCAAATGGAATTTTAACCTCAAGAGGGGGAATGACAAGTCACGCAGCTGTAGTTGCAAGAGGAATGGGCAAGCCTTGCGTTTCAGGCTCTAGTCAAATTTATATAGATTATGAAAAAAAAATATTTAAGTCAGATGGAGTCATGGTTAAAGAAGGGGACGTAATCACCATTGATGGAGGTTCTGGCCAGGTGATGCTTGGAAAAATTCCAACAGTAAAACCAAACTTATCAGGAGATTTTAGCAAAGTTATGTCATGGGCTGACGAAGTGAGAAAATTAAAGGTTAGAACAAACTCTGAAACACCAGTGGATACCAAAGTGGCAAGAGAATTTGGCGCGGAAGGGATTGGTTTATGTAGAACGGAACACATGTTTTTTAATGAAGAAAGAATTTTATATATGAGAAAAATGATATTATCCAAAACCAAGGAGGATCGACTAGATTCACTTAAAAAATTATTACCGTATCAACAGAATGATTTTTTTAAAATCTTCAAGATCATGAATGGTTTACCAGTCACTGTGAGGTTGCTAGATCCTCCATTACATGAATTTTTGCCGAAAACAACAAAAGAAGTAAGTGAAGTTGCGCAATCTTTTAATTTAACCGAAGCGGATATTCAGGGAAGAATTAACGAACTTTACGAGCAAAATCCTATGCTTGGACATCGAGGATGTAGATTGGGTATTTCGTTTCCAGAAATTTACGAAATGCAATGTGAAGCAATCTTCGAAGCTTTGGTTGAATGCAAAAATAAAAAAATAAAATTAGTTATACCAGAAATTATGATTCCTCTTGTTTCAACAGCAGCAGAGATCGAAATACTAAAAGACTTAGTTGATAAAACAGCAAAGGCAATTCAAAAAAAACATTCAATAAAAATAAAATACTATGTTGGGACTATGATTGAGCTTCCAAGAGCTGCTTTAAGAGCCAATGATATTGCAAGATTTGCAGATTTTTTTAGTTTTGGAACAAATGATTTAACACAAACTACTTTTGGAATTAGTAGAGATGATTCTGGTAAATTTTTAAATGATTATGTAGAAAATAAAATTTTTAATAGAGATCCATTTATAGAAATTGATGTAAGAGGAGTTGGAGAGTTAATTAAGATGGCCACGGAACGTGGAAGAAAGCAAAAAAAATCTCTCAAATTAGGAATTTGTGGTGAGCATGGCGGTGACCCAGCAAGTGTTGAATTTTGTGAAAATGCTAAATTAAATTATGTTTCTTGCTCTCCATACAGAGTTCCAATTGCACGTTTAGCTGCAGCACAAGCTTATCTCAAGAAGCGAAAATAGTTTGTTAAATTTCTAATTTAAAATTGATTGCCGGTGCACTATGAGTAATTTGTCCAACAGATATTCTTTTAACTCCAGTCGAAGCAATTTTTCTAACATTTTTTAATGTAACACCTCCAGAGGCTTCTGTTTCATACATTTTACTTGATAACTTTACTCCTTTTCTAAGATTTTTAAGATTCATGTTATCAAATAATATTCTGTTAAATTTTAAATCCATAATTTTTTTAAGCTGGTTAATGCTGTCCACCTCAACAGTGATTTTTTTACCATTTCTATTTTTGATAGCTCTTTTAACTAAATTTCTTATATTTCCATCTATGGCAATATGATTATCTTTTATTAAAATTTCGTCACTTAGATTAAATCTGTGGTTAGTTCCGCCACCTAATTTAACCCCATATTTTTGTATTAATCTTAGATTTGGAGAAGTTTTTCTTGTACAGCAAATCTTACAAGATTGTCCTTTTACTTTATCTACAAATTTTCTTGTAGTGGTTGCCACTCCTGAAATTAGGCTTAAGAAATTAAGAGCTACTCTTTCACCTCTCAAAATTCCTTTGGCATTTCCAATGACCTCAGCAACAACTTTCCCTTTTTTTATTTTAGAACCATCTTTTGTTTTTGATTTAAAAATAATTTTTTTATCT
>CAZKXT010000016.1:0-6746 GCA_964556965.1 uncultured Alphaproteobacteria bacterium
TTATTACATTTAGAGAAAAAATAATAGGTTGGATTTGTCGCAATAGTATTATTTAATCCTATGATGTAAACTTTAAATTGAAATGAGAACAGTTATCAAATGAAAGCTATTGGAGCATATCCCAACGTAAGATTAAGAAGGAACAGAAAGAAAGACTGGTCAAGAAGATTGGTGCGGGAAAACAACCTTTCTTCAAACGATTTGATTTGGCCTATTTTTATTACAGACGGAAAAAATATCAAGGAACCAATCAAATCAATGCCTGGCGTTTATAGATATTCGTTAGATAAAATTGAAAAATTAGTGGAAAACACGATTCGTAAAAAGATACCTATGATTTCTATATTTCCCCATATCAAAAATTCAAAAAAAAATTTGAGAGGCACAGAAGCATTAAACAAAAACAATTTAGTTTGCAAAGCATTAAGATTAATTAAAAAAAATTATAAAGAAATAGGTATAATGTGTGATGTTGCTCTTGATCCATACACAAGTCATGGTCATGACGGGATTTTAAAAAATAATTATGTAGACAATGATGAAACAATAAAAATCTTAATTAAACAATCTCTTTTGCAAGCTGAAATGGGCTGCGATGTTATTGCTCCATCCGATATGATGGATGGCAGAATAGGAGAAATAAGAAAAGCTTTAGACAAAAACGGTTATAATTTAGTTCAAATATTATCCTATGCTGTGAAATACGCATCTAGTTTTTATGGACCATTTAGAGATGCCGTGGGTTCAAAAAAAAAATTAAAAGGAGACAAAAAAAATTATCAAATGGATTTTAATAATTCTAAAGAAGCTTTTAGAGAAGTCGCATTAGATATTGCTGAAGGCGCAGACTTTGTTATGATAAAACCAGGAATGCCCTATCTTGATGTTATAAAATCAATCAAAGATGAATTTAAAATTCCAGTTTTTGCTTATCAAGTTTCTGGGGAGTACAACATTATCAAGCGAGGGATTGATGAAGGCATTCTTAACGAAAATAGTATTATTGAAAGTTTGATGGCTTTTAAACGGGCTGGCGCAAGTGCTATTGTGACTTATTTTGCTGATCAGATAGCTAATAAGTTATGATAACCACCACCATTTTTTTTTACCCCAATTAATTCTATTCCAGATTCTTTCATGTAAATAATAAAAAAATAATTTTGTAAGAACTTCAATTCCGGCAATTGAACTGCCCATTTTCCAATCGCCGGTAATAATCCAGGCAATAACAAAAGTGTCCAGAGAAGCAGTTATTCTCCAAGTAATAGTTTTTAAAATTGACCTTTTTTTTTGTTCTGCCATTTAATTTTTATAGTAATTTTCTAAACACCTTCTTTCAAAGGAAAAGGCAATCTTATTTGGTGTAAAAAAGTAAGAAAATAACAAATTTTTATTGTAATCAAGAGCAGAAAAAATATTTGATTTGGACATTTTTTTATTTTGGTCAAAAATTTCATTATTTTTTATCTTGCCCTCAAAACCAAGTTCTTTAATCAGCATTCTTTCCCAATTAATATAATGAAGAATCCAATCTTTGTTTTTAAAATTTTTGAACAATTCTTCAGAATTTTTATAAATTTCAGAATTTTTTTCATTTTCTGGCAATAAAGTAAGTAAAAAATAACAAATAGATTGTATGCAAAGCAAAATTTTTTTATTATCAAAATAAATTGCAGAATTAACATCTGCAATTTCAGCGCTAAAGTAACCTATTTTTTCAACATTTTTGGATTTGTAAATTAGCTTTAATTTATTTCCCACTTGTAAATAATTTTTTACCTTTCTCGAGGTTCCGCCATAAATAATTCCACTAGTTTTTCCATGATCTTTCGTAAAAAATTGAGCAATAATAGAGTTTTCGGAAAAGTTTCTTTTTTTCAATAAAAAACCAATGTCTTCCCAAATCATATAATTTAATCCAAATTTTTCAATATTTTATCAGCCGCTTTTTGTTCTGCATCTTGTTTTGAAAGTCCAATACCATAATATTTTTTTGAATTATTTAATTTTACTGAAATTTTAAAAACTGGATAGTGATTTGGTCCAGTTTTATTTTCTAGTTTGTAAATTGGTAGCTTTTGGTATTTCTTAAGAGAATATTCTTGTAATTTAGTTTTGGAATCCACAATTGTTATATTTGATTCAAATAAATGATTCTTCCAAAGTCTTAGGATTACTTCTTTGGCAACATCGTAACCAAGGTCAAGGAATATCGCTCCAATCAAAGCTTCACATGCATCACTCACAATGTTTTTATTAATTGGTTGGCCGCCTTTGGAAGATTTTCTCAAAAATAAAAAGTTGTTTAATTTTATCTTTTTTGAAATTTCATAAAAAGTTTTTTTATTTACTAATTTTGAAAAACGTTTATCCAAAGTTCCTTCGGATTCATCTGGATACAAATCATAAAGTTTTTTAGATAAAATTAAACCCACAACTCTATCTCCAAGAAATTCTAATTTTTCATTATTATTATTAGAATAGCCTTTATGTGTAAGTGATTTTATTAAAATGCTTTTATCTTTAAATTTAACTCTTAATATTTTTTCCAATGTTGAAATATTTTTCATCTAATTTTCTTTAAAAAACGATCATATCTTATTGATTGATTCCATTTAAAAATATTAAAAAAACTACCTTTATTCTTGTCGCTGGAAAAGAACAAGATTCTGGCTTTGCCAACAAGGTTAGTATCGTTTACATACCCCACGCTAGACAAAAATCTACTGTCTTTGGAACAATCCCTGTTATCCCCCATGAAAAAATAATGGTTTTCGGGAACAACATATTGACTGGTATTCATGATTGATCCTTCTTTTTTATATGCCGCTATATATTCAACGCCATTAGGCATTTTTTCTTTAACAATATCAACATTCAAAATTTCATTTCCACAACTAATTTTAAAATTTTTTTTAATCTTGGTTTTTATTATCTGTGCATTATTGATGAACAAATCTCCATTTATTATTTGTATTTTGTCTCCGGGCAAACCTATTAGTCTTTTTATATAGTCAGTTCTATTATCATAAGGAGTTTTAAATACTATAACATCACCTCTTTTTGGTATGCTTTGGAAAATTTTTTCTTTTATCAAAGGAATGCTAAATGGAAAGGAATGTTTGCTATAACCATATGAATATTTTGTTACAAACAACCTGTCGCCGATCAATAAATTAGGTTCCATAGATGCAGATGGAATATAAAATGGTTGAAATAAAAAAGTTCTTATAATCAATGCTATAATTAGAGCAAAAATTATTGTTTTAATATTATCGATTATTTTATCTTTGATCATTTTTGTTTATTATCACTGTGGCTACAGCCCAAGGTTTGTCATCAGACAATGACAAATGTATTGAGTATTTTTTATTTTTTAAGATTTTATTAATTATCTTGGCAGATCTTGAGGATATTTTTATAATAGGTTTCCCTTTTTTATTGTTTACAATTTCAACATCTTTGTACAATAATCCATTAGAAAAACCAGTGCCTAAAGCTTTTACAAAAGCTTCCTTGGCCGCAAATCTTTTTGCGTAGTATGACTCAGAGTTTTTCTTTGAATCGCAATAAAAAATTTCTTTTTTTGTAAAAATTTTTTTTTTAAATTCTATTTTGTTTTTTTTTAGTATTTTTCCTATTCTTGAAACATTAATTATATCAGTGCCAATTCCGTAAATGCTCATTACATTAAAACCTTTTTAATTTTTCTTATTGCTTTTTTCATTCCCAAAAATATTGACTCGGAAATTATAAAATGACCTATATTAACTTCTGATAAATGCTTGTTGTTTTTAAATAATCTCAAAGAATTATAAGTTATTCCGTGTCCCACATGCATTTCTAATCCATTTTCAAATCCATATTTTAAAATGTTTAATATTCTCTCTAACTCTTTAGAATATTTTTTTTTATTCTCAACTAAATCACAAAGTTTTCCCGTATGTATTTCAACACAGTCTACTTCCAATTCTACTGCTTTGGATATGGCTTTTTTGTTTGGTTCCAAAAATAAACTAACTCTAATATTTTTATCTTTTAATTTTTTTATTATTTTCTTCAGTATAAAAATATATTTAACAACATTTAATCCGCCTTCGGTTGTTAATTCTTGTCTTTTTTCGGGAACTATACATACATAATCGGGTTTGTGTTTCAGAGCGATAGAGAGCATGCTGAGTGTTGGCGCCATCTCTAAATTTATGGGTATTTTTATTCTATTCTTGATTTGAACTAAATCATGTTCTCTTATATGCCTTCTGTCTTCTCGGATATGTAGTGTGACAGAATCTGCTTTCGACTCCTGAGCTAACATTGCTGCCCTCAAAGGGCTTGGGTAAACAGTTCTTCTGGCATTTCTGACGGTTGCCACATGATCTATATTGACTCCCAGTTTTATTTTCGAATTCATTTATTAAGATTTCTGCTTCCAGGCTTTTCGGCAGGTAAATTTTTTAAATGCTTGGGTAAATCATTTTTGTGAAAAGTTTTAATATTTATTTTAATTTGAGAAATGATTTCTTCCTTGATCAAACATCCTTCATTACTTCTATCGATTATGCATGCAAAACCGACTAGTTGAGATTTGTTGTCCATAACTATTTTTGAACATTCTAAGCTTGATTTTCCAGTTGTAATTACATCTTCTACTATTAAAACTTTTGAATTTGGTGGTATTGAAAATCCTCTTCTTAAAACAAAATTTCCTTCTACTCTTTCGGCAAAAATTGTTTCTTTTTTAAGTAATTTTCCAATTTCATAACCAATGACAACCCCTCCCATAGCAGGTGCTAAAACTAAATCTATTTTTTTTTTACTATTAGTAATTTTTTCAGCAAGTGATTTACAAATTTTTTGAGCTTTGTTTGGATGACTCAATAGTTTTGCGCATTGGATATATTGCTCGCTATGCAGACCTGATGACAATACAAAATGGCCTTCCATTAATGCGTCAGTTTCTTTTAAAATTTTTAAAGATTCTTTGTAAGATAGCATTCTTTTTTTTATGTCTAATAATTTTAAATTGCAAATCTTTTTGCTTAAATTCACTAATTAAACTTGTAAATTCTTTTAAACTCCCAACCTGTATATCAAAAATGAACTCTAGATAATCTTTTTTTTCACCCACCATTTCAACTTTAATTATATTTGCATTGTTTTTACCAAAAAGTGTTGAAACTTCACCTAAAGTTCCTGGTATATGAGGTAAAGCGATCCAAACACTAGAGTTGTAGCTTTTTGTTTTTTTGTTTTTTAATGTTTTGCCTTGCCAATGTCTTTTAATTGATGCCCTAGCCTTTCCTGTTTTTGCCACTGAAAGCCAATGTAAAGATGGCGATATATTTGTTGATGTAATTATTTCCACCAAATCACCATTTCTTAATTTGCTTTGCATTGGAGAATCATTTCCATTTATTTTGCATCCTATAGCTGTATCTCCGACTTGTGTATGAACGGCATAAGCAAAATCTATTGGTGTTGCGTCTTTAGGTAGTTTAATAACAGCGCCTTTCGGACTAAAACAAAAAACGTTATCACTAAACATTTGAAGTTTTGTATATTCATAAAAATGTTCGGGGTTATCTCCTTTTTCAATAATTTCTACTAAGTCACGAAGCCATGAATATTCTTTTAAAGCACTGCTTTTTAATTTTTCAGAAGATTTATAACTCCAATGAGAAGCAATTCCTCTTTCTGCATATTCATGCATTTCTTCAGTTCTAATCTGAATTTCAACTCTCTGATTTTTTGGTCCAATAATTGCTGTATGTAAAGACTTGTAGTTGTTAATTTTGGGCGTAGAAATATAATCTTTCATTCTTCCTGGTACACAAGACCATTTGTTATGAAAAATACCCAAAGATTTATAACAATCATCAACATTATTAACTATAACTCTAAATCCAATAATATCAGTCATTTGCTCAAGAGAGATTCTTTTTGTTTGAATTTTTTTCCATATTGAAAAAGGTGTTTTTTCTCTTCCAGTAATTTTAGCTTTGATATTTTTATCTTTTAAAATATTTATAAAGTTGTCAGCTATTTCTTTAAAAGTATCTTCTCTATTTTTTTTTATAACTTCCAATCTATTTGTAATTAAATTTCTTGCTTCAGGATTTAGTATTTTAAAAGATAAATCTTCAAGTTCGTCACGAATTCTATTCATCCCCATTCTATCAGCTAGAGGAGCATATATTTCCATAGTTTCTTTGGATATTCTAATTTTTTTGCTCTCATCAATGACTGATTGCAAAGTTCTCATGTTATGTAATCTGTCTGCCAACTTCACTAGAAGAACTCTTATGTCTTTTGAGGTTGCGAGTATTAGTTTTCTAAAATTTTCTGCTCTTGAATTTTCTTTTGCTTTGTCTTCAAGTGCAGAAATTTTTGTAACTCCATCAACTAAATCTGCGACTTCTAATCCAAATTCTTTTTTTACAGATTCGTATGTGGCTTTTGTATCCTCGATGGTATCGTGCAACAACCCGGTGACTATTGTTGCGCTATCTAATTTTAATTCTGTCAAAATGTCTGCGACTGCAACTGGGTGTATTATATAAGGTTCTCCAGCGTCTCTTTTTTGATTCTTGTGAGCGTTTAAAGCAAAACTATAAGCCTTTTCAATGGTATTTTTGTTATAAAATTTGTTATAGGATTTTACCTTATTAATTAACTCCTGCTGATCAATCATAACGTTACTTATATCAACTTTAATCTATTTTGATAATAGACTTCTTTTCCTCCTC
>CAZKXT010000016.1:6846-8576 GCA_964556965.1 uncultured Alphaproteobacteria bacterium
CTCAAAACTTCTAGTGGTTTTAGTTTGGTTTTTGCAAAAATTACAATATTAATAAATTGAGGTTTTGTTTTGTCTGGATACGAAGGCGTTTCGTAAAAGCTAGATTGTTTTTGAACTCTAATTTTGCTTGAGTTTAAAAACAAAACTGCTTTTTTTATATTGTAAAATCTATCGCCTTTACTTGAGTTTAAGTTGGAGCCAATTGATAAAATGAGATGTTTTTCAACTTGTTTTTCTAAAATATCTTGATTTTTCTCTGTTCCAGTCACGTGTTTTCTTTATATTTCTTTTATCGTAAATTTTTTTTCCTTTTGCAACCGCAATTTCTATTTTAATTTTCCCATTTTTTAAATAAAGCTTGGTTGGAACAACAGTATATCCTTCTCTATTTACTCTGCCAATTAGTTTATTTATTTCTTTTTTGTTTAGCAAAAGTTTTCTTCTATCGGTAGGATTGTGATTGGAATAACTTGACTCTTTATAAGGTGAAATGTGTGAATTGATTAAGAAAAATTCACCCTTATTATCCACTGCATATGCATCAGAAATGTTCACTTTTCCATCTCTTATAGATTTAACTTCCGACCCCCTAAGAACAATTCCTGCTTCAAATTTTTCTATAAAAAAAAAATTAAAACCGGCTTTTCTGTTATTGCAAATTATTTTTATTCCAGAGTTAGCTTTTTGATTCATCAAGCAATCAAGCCAGCAAATTTCATTGCTTTACGAATTTCGTTTTTGGTTGATTCCGTTATTTTTACAAGAGGCAAACGTACATCCTCTTTTGCTAAATTTAACAAACTTGCTGCATATTTGACTGGACTTGGATTGCTTTCTATAAATAGTGATTTGTGTAATGGCGTTAACTTTTCGTTTATTGATTTTGCTTTTGCGATAAGATTATTATTATTTTTGCTTAGAGAAGCTTCTTGAAACTCAGAACATAATTTAGTTGCAACATTAGCAGAAACTGATATGCAGCCTGACCCTCCTCTTTGATTAAATTCCAATGCGGTTCCATCTTCTCCAGACAATTGAATAAAATCTTTTCCCATTTTTTTTAACTGTAAATCAACTCTATTTAAATCCGCTGTGGCATCCTTAACTCCGCTTATATTTTTTAGTTCAAAAAGTCTTGCCATAGTATCAACGCTCATATCTACAACTGATCTTGATGGTATATTGTAAATTATTATAGGTATGCCGCATTTATCATTAATGGTTTTAAAATGTTGGTACAAACCTTCTTGAGTTGGTTTGTTATAGTAAGGTGTCACAACAAGCGCTGCATTTGATCCAATTTTTTCAGCATACTTAGTCATGTTCACAGCTTCTTCAGTAGAGTTTGATCCTGTGCCAGCTATAATTGGAATTTTTCCTTTTGATTCTTTTACACAAAGTTCTATCACTCTTTTATGCTCTGCATCAGTTAATGTTGGACATTCCCCGGTAGTTCCGGCTGGAACTATACCGTTAGTTCCATTAGATAAATGGTGATGTATCAAGGAAATATAGCAGTCCTCATCAAGTTTATTGTTTTTGAATGGTGTTATTAACGCAACGATTGAACCTTTAAACATAAATAATTATAACATAGTTTAGAAAATTTATTCATCATAATAAATATGAAAATTACAAAATATATAACCAGTTTTTTTATAATTATTACACTCTTTTCGGCTAACTTCGCATATGCTAAAGAAAATATACTTCCCAAATCTAGACCTTCT
>CAZKXT010000017.1:0-8428 GCA_964556965.1 uncultured Alphaproteobacteria bacterium
GCCATTAATTTTTCCAATAATAGTTTTTGCATTTTGGTTCCAGTCGATTTTTGTTTCATCCTTGCGAATTTTTTTTGCATAAGTAGCCTCACTATGATTCTGGATTATAAATTTAGCTTTTCCTAGTTCAATTAGATCCAAACAATCAGAAATTATTTTAGAGCCTAATTCAGATAGCTTAATTGACAATTGCTCAGAATTTATTTTATCGTCTAGTTTTATTTCTTGTTTCAGCATTACTGGACCTGAATCTAACTCTTCATTTAATTTCATGATACTAATTCCTGCCTTTTCATCTAAATTCATAATTGTTCGTTGAATTGGAGCTGCGCCTCTCCATTTTGGCAAAAGGGAAGCGTGTACATTTATGAATCCAAATTTTGGAATGCTAAGAAATTCTTTTGGTATTAATTTTCCATAAGCAACAACAACCACTATATCTGGGTTAATAGATTTAAAATATTTTAATTCTTCTTGGTTTCCTTCAAGATTTTCAGGAGCTCTAACCTTGAGATTTAAATTTTCTGCCATCTTTTGAATAGAAGATTTGTTGATTTTTTGTCCTCTCATAGATTTTCTAGGAGGCTGAGTATAAACTATCGATATTGGGTAACCATTTTGGTAAAGAGATTTTAGTATGGGTATAGAAAAATCAGGGGTACCCATAAATGCAATTTTTTTAAACATTTTAAATTTGAAATTAAACTACTATTCTATCTAACTTTTTTTTCTGATTAGAAAGTTTTTTTACAATCATAGATTTTTTAAGTTTTGACAAATAATCTATAAAAAGTATTCCTTCTAAATGATCTATTTCATGCTGGATACATGTTGCCAACAATCCCTCAATTCGTATTTCTTGCTTCTTTCCATTATAGTCTAAAAATTCAATATGACATTTATCGGGTCTATCAATTTCTGCAAATTGACCGGGAACTGATAAACAGCCCTCCTCATAGGTTATCCAGCTTTCAGATTTTGAAATTATTTTAGGATTTACAAAAAACATAGGATTTTTTTTCTCTTTTTCCTTAGATAAATCAATAACGATAACTCTTTTTGGAATACCGACTTGTATTGCAGCCAACCCAATTCCTGGAGCAGAATACATCGTCAAGAGCATATCATCCATTAAATTTTGTAAATCCTTATCAACAACTTTTACCTCTAAAGATTTTTGTCTTAAAATTGGATCTGGTTCTGTTAAAATTTTTCTTATTCCCATTTAAATTAAGGGATAGATTAAAAGAATATTTGAGTCAAGCCCAGCTCTAAACTCTCAAAGGCAATGCTTGACTTAATATTTGATTTCTAATTTTTTTTACTTTTAGTTGAGTTAGAATTTTATTTAAGAAGTATATTGTTTCAGGATCTAGATCTCGAATGCTATCTGCTCCTATAATTTCTATTATTTTAAGAATGGCCAAGCCAGTCTGGTTTGTTTCGACCATATCTTGTAATCCTTGAGGAACTGTTAACTTTTCAGCGAATTCTTCATAGTCAAGTCCTGCCGGCATTTTGATGCCTTCGTGTTTTAAAGTTTCCAGCAGAATTATATCTTTTATTGATATAAAATATTTTTTATTTTTCTTAACTTTTTTGTGAACCGACTTAAAATCTTTTTCTAATTTTTTAATTGGGTAATTGTCTTCCAAGAAATATTTAATAAGTTTGGATCTATGAATAACATTATTATCGAATTTAATATTGGATGACAATTTGTATTTATCTTTTATATAAAAATCGACTTTTGCCAAAAAGTTTTCTGGTATTTCATTTCTATCAATTTCTTTTAATAATCTTTTAATTTCATCACTAAATATATTTTCGAGTTTTTCTTTTTCAAAAAGATCTTTTAATAAAAAAATCAATCTTATTTTTGTTTCCACGTTCTCGCTTAGCAAAATACTTTGATAAACTAGTGCTCTTGCCTTGTATTTTGGTAAAGTTTTATAAACATCACTTACATTAAGTAATTGATTTACATTAAATAAATATCTTTTATATATATTAAAAATTTCTTCTTTGTTGAAAGTTCCTTCTGCCGCAGCAGATTCGTAAAGTTTAATGGTTTCAATTTCTTCAATAATTTCATTTTCACCAAAGTTTATTAGATTAGAGGAAGTGAGGTATCTCCAAATAAGTTTACTAGTTGTTTTATTTGGTTTATAGTTAAATTCATCTACAGTAGTTTGCGACAAATAAAAATATAATAAATTTTTATCGTTTATTTTTTGAGTTGTTTTTGAAGTTATTCCTAATAGAAAATTTATTTTATCTTCAAAGAATTTGTCTTTAAGCCCTCTTTCAATCAACATATCAAAATATAAAGAAGCTTCATCTTTTCTGTTTTGATTTATTAAACAAACAATATTAAATTTTTCTAAATAAAAATCTTTAGCATCTTTGTTTAGAAGTTTTACTTTATCACAAGCTGAGGAAATATTTGCCACAGCTAGATTGTCATCAACTAAAAATCTTACCGCTTTAGTTTTTTTCCCCACAGCGGGGTTGGTTAGAAGAAGTTTTTCCAGATATTCTTTTTGATTTTTTGAAATTAACCATTTTATTTTAATTTCTAAAAATTCTTCATTACTTAAATTTGATTTAGGGCTGTATGCATTAGTTAACAAAACATTAAACAATAATTTTTGTGCATAAGGAGATAATTCAAGTTTTTTTATTCTAGATAGAATATTTTTTATTTCATTCCCATCAGTATTTGACCAAATACTTAAACTTAAATCATTTAATTCTGGATCAAAGAGTCCCACAATTTCATCTTCATCAGAGATTTTTTCGTAATCAATCGTTCCCTCAACAGATTGATTGATGTTTATTTTTATTTGATTTTTATTTTCTAGTTTTTTATTTGTGTCGACTTTAATTTCCTCTTTTTTTTCCTTTTTTTCCCAAATGTCTACTGGTTCAGTGCCTTGCGCAATAAAAGGAAAAAAAAGTAAAAAAAAAAATATTTTACTTAATAATTTTAAATTGCTCATTTGATATTTTGTGTTTTATAATTTTAGATGGAGCTGACATCTCCATCTTAGAGGCGAAAAAAATAATAACAAAAAAGATAACAATTGGGATTGCTATCTTGCCCAGGAACGTTAAAACTCCAAAAAAAGGTCTTCGTCTTGTTTTAAATCTTAATTCCATATATAAAGTAGTAAGACTGAAAATTAAGACAAAATTGTGAAAAATCAAACTTTAATTAACTTATTTACTATTAAATGGCAAAAAACCTAATTTTGTTGGGCATGATGGGCGTTGGAAAGTCCACAATTGGTAAAATTTTAGCAAAAAAACTAAAGTTTGGTCTATTTGACACTGACAAATTGATAGAAAAAAAAAACTTAATGACGATTTCTGAAATATTTAAGAAAAAGGGAGAAGATTTTTTTAGAGAGCAGGAAGAGAAGATTTCCATGAGCTGTCTAAATGGAAGAAATAAAATAATTTCTCTTGGTGGCGGCGCTTTTGTTAATAAAAAAATTAGAGATACAGCATTATTAAATGGGGTATCATTTTTTTTAGATCTCGACTTCAAAACTCTTTGTTTAAGGCTAGAAAAAAGCAAAAAAAGACCTTTGATAACTGGAAAAAATTTAAAAGCAAATTTATCTAGTATAATTCAAAAACGTCAACCAATATACAAATTGGCAAATCATAAAATTAATTGTAATAATTTAAAACCGCATGAAATTGCAGATGAAATTATAAACAGGTATGAAAAACACTAAATTTTTTATTAAAACAGATGAAAGAAAATATCCGATCTATATAGGAATTTCATCCATTTCTACTGCAAAAAAGAAATTAAAATCCATTACAAAAAATTCAAAAAATATAGCTTTTTTTTTAGACAGCAAGATTGTTCCAAATAGAATCAAAGAAATAATTCATTGTTTAAAAGGAAAAAAAATATCTATTTTTAAAATCACAGCAAACGAAAAAAATAAAAATTTTGTTACTGCTAATAATCTTTTAAATGGTTTGGCCAAAAAGAAATTTAATAGATCTGATTGTGTTATTGCTGTTGGAGGGGGGATTGTTGGTGATATATCCGGGTTTGTAGCCAGTACATATAAAAGAGGAATGAAGTTTATAAATATTCCAACTACATTGCTTTCCCAAGTCGATTCCTGTATTGGAGGCAAAACCGGAATAAATTCAACATTTGGAAAAAATTTAATTGGAAATTTTTACCAACCAGAACTTATAATTTCAAACACAACCTTTTTAGAAACTCTTCCAAACAGAGAAATTATATGTGGCTATGCAGAAATTCTTAAACATGCAATTATAAAAGATAAAAAATTTTTTTCTTGGTTGGTCAAACATGGCCTAGAGTTAGTTAAAAAAAGAAACAAAAATCTTATGACGTATGCAATTTATAAAAGTTGCAAGGTCAAAGCTGGAATAGTGGAAAAAGATGAAAAAGAAAAAAATTTAAGAATGAAACTTAATTTTGGACATACTTTTGGACATGCATTTGAAGCAACAAAAAAATTCTCCAAAAAATTAAATCATGGAGAAGCGGTATTATTGGGCATAATGTCAGCATGCGAGTTTGCATTTGAAAAAAAAATACTATCACTGTCTGATTTAATCAAAATTAAGAAACACTTTTTAGATTTAAATTTACCATATAATCTGAAAAAATATTTCAGGAAAAGCGATATAAAAAAAATAATTGATTTTATGACAATAGATAAAAAGAACTATAATGATAAAATTAATCTTATACTTATTTCAAAAATAGGAAAATCTTTACGTGGAAAAATTTTTTCAAAAAAAGAAGTTTATAAATTTATTAACAGAAAAATCTAAAGTTATTCAATTTTAATTTGCAAAGAATGTATATATTTTTCCATATATTCTTTTAATGAAGAAAATATCTTTCTATTGGCATCTACAGTATTAAGTTTTTTCAGATTTTCGCTTTTTAAAATAATTTTTAAATGCAGCTTGCCTGGCTGGAAATTTTTATGTTTTTTATGCAAGTGGGTATTATCAATTACAGTTAATGAAGATGGCTTGAAATCTTTTTTAAGCTGGTTTTCAATATTTTGTATAATTTTTATCATTTAATTTAATTATTAATAATTTTATACTATAATAATAGAATGGAAAACATTTGTGATTGGAAGAATTGTAAAGAAAAAGGAGAATTTAGAGCTCCCATAGAAAAAGATAATAGCAAGAAATTTCGATTATTGTGCAAAAATCATATAAAAAAATTTAATCAGGATTGGGATTATTTTAAGGGAATGAATCAAGATGAAATTGAAAATTTTATTAGATCAGATTCCACATGGCACAGGCCCACACAAACGTTTGGTTCATCAGATAATTTTTTTAATATTTTGTGGAACAATGCTCTAAGTGATGGCTTTAGTTTTGTTGGAAACTATAAACAATCTTCTTTGGAAAATAAAAATCTTAATGTCATTGATTTGGCTGCACTCAGAACGTTGGAATTAAAGGAATCAAGCGATTGGACCCTTATTCAAAAAAGATTTAAATCGCTTGTCAAAAAATACCATCCTGATATGAATGCAGGGAGTAAACAATATGAGGAAAAATTAAAGAAAATTACACTTGCATATACGCATTTAAAGAAATTATTTGTTTTTGAAAAAAATGGAAAATTTAAATAACTTAAAGCCAGATATTAAAGTTTCAGTTCGACAAACTTTTGGAATCGATACAGAAATGTCCGTTGACGCATTTTCAAAACGAAATGAATTTGTTCCCGCGATTGACAATAATTATAAATTCGATCGAGACACAACACTTGCCATATTGTCTGGGTTTGCATTTAACAAAAGAGTTTTAATTCAGGGATATCATGGTACTGGAAAATCGACTCATATTGAGCAAGTTGCATCAAGACTAAATTGGCCTTGTGTAAGAGTTAACTTAGACAGTCATATTAGTCGAGTAGATTTGATAGGAAAAGACGCAATCATTCTGAAAGACAACAAACAAGTTACAGAATTTAGAGAAGGAGTTCTTCCTTGGTCAATTCAAAACCCAGTGGCTTTGGTTTTTGACGAATATGATGCAGGAAGACCTGATGTTATGTTTGTGATTCAACGAGTACTAGAACAAGAAGGAAGTTTTACTTTGTTAGATAAAAATAAAGTATTAAGACAAAATAAATTTTTCAGACTATTTGCCACGACTAATACAGTGGGATTAGGTGACACTTCTGGTCTCTATCACGGAACTCAACAAATCAACCAAGGACAAATGGACAGATGGAATATAATAACCACGCTGAATTATCTAAGCTTCGAAAAGGAATTTGAAATAATTTTAGCCAAGAATCAAAAATTAAATAACACCAAAGGAAAAGAAATAATTTCCAATATGATAAAAGTTGCAAGTTTAACACGGAAAGGATTTGTTAATGGAGATATTTCAACGGTAATGAGTCCAAGGACAGTTCTTCATTGGGCAGACAATTTTGAAATATTTAAAGATACAGGATACTCTTTTAGAGTTACATTTCTTAATAAATGTGATGATTTAGAAAAAAATATCATTGCAGAATACTACCAAAGATGTTTTGGAGAGGATTTGCCAGAATCCACAATAAACATTAAGGTTTAGGGTTCATGAACGAAGAAGTTAAAATTAAAGAGAGATTTAAATTCGCTCTCACATCAGCTACACGCGCAATATCAGAGAATAACTTGCTGGATGTAAAGTTTGGAAACCAAACAAAATATGAAAATAATATTTTGAATTTGCCCGATCAATTTGATGTAAAAGAAGATTTTTTAAAATTAAGGGCACTAGCTGATTCGGAGGCGCTAAAAATTAAGTATTCTGATGAGAAAATATTAAATTCTAGTTTTTCGTTAAGCAAAATAGAAAAAGATTTATTCCGTATGGCGGAGCAGATTAGATGTGAAAAAATAGGAAGTGATAAACTTAAAGGTGTAGAAAAAAATATAACTTACGCATTTCAAAAAAAAATTGAAAATTTAGAAGACATCTCTCAGGATTTAGAAGAGAATAAAGAAAAATTATTAAAAGATTCATTCGAATTTTATTTGAGAAAAAATTTTTTTAGTCCAACTCAAAATTTAAAAACAAAAAAATACTACAAAGAATGGGAAAAAATATTTGATAAAAAGTTTAGGACCCAATTACCAAAATTGAAAGAAAATTTAATGACACAGAAAGATTTTGGAAAAATTGTTAAAAATCTACTGGATTCTCTAAATTTGTCAGACCTTTTCGAGGATTCTAGAGATGAAGAATCTGAACAACAAGAAAATTTAGACAACGCAAATCAACAAAATAAAGAAGATCAAACAGAGGATCAAAAAGAAGATTCCAAAGACGAATTGACTGGTGAAGAATTAAGCGCGGATTCAGAGGACATGTTTATTAATGAAAACAACGATGAAACTGAAGAAGAATTTCAAGAACAAACTACTAATGATATTCAAACACTTCTGAGATCGTCAAAACAGAAGGGCGTTCCTCAATATAAGGTTTTTACTTCAATGTACGACAAGATTGAGACTCCTCAAGATTTAGAAAAAGAGGAAGAAATAGAAAAATTAAGAAAAAATTTAGATTTGCAATTAGTTAATCTACAAGCTTTTGTTGCAAAATTAGCGAATAAACTACAAAGACTTTTATTGGCTAAACAAAATAGATCTTGGGAATTTGATTTGGAGGAAGGTTCTCTTGACACTTCCAAGCTAACAAGAGTCATTATGGATCCTTATCATTCACTTGCATTCAAAAAGGAAAAAAATATTGATTTTAAAGATACGGTGGTAACTTTATTAATTGATAATTCTGGTTCTATGCGAGGCAGACCAATCACGGTAGCTGCTATCTGTGCCGATATTTTATCAAGAACTTTAGAAAGATGTTCTGTAAAGGTAGAAATTTTGGGCTTCACAACTCAAAATTGGAAAGGAGGAAAATGTAGAGAACGTTGGAATTTAAATGGAAAACCCAAAAATCCCGGAAGATTGAATGAATTAAGACACATAATTTACAAGGCAGCAGATTCTCCATGGAGACAGACTAAAAATAATTTAGGCTTAATGTTAAAGGAAGGTTTATTAAAAGAAAATATCGACGGAGAAGCAATTCAATGGGCGTGTTCAAGAATTTTTAAAAGAAAAGAAGAGCGAAAGATATTGATGGTTATTTCAGATGGTGCTCCAGTTGATGATTCAACTTTATCAGTCAATTCGGGAGATTATTTAGAAAAACATCTAAAAAGTGTGGTCAAAAACATAGAAGAAAAAACAGATTTAGAAATTTTGGCTATCGGTATTGGACATGATGTTACGAGATACTACAAAAGAGCAATTAAAATTACAGACGTTCAAGAATTGGGAGATGTGATGATAAATCAATTTACCGAACTCTTTGTAGGAAAAGA
>CAZKXT010000018.1:0-2511 GCA_964556965.1 uncultured Alphaproteobacteria bacterium
TTTCTTTTAACATTTCAGAAATTTTTTCTGATTTTTCTATACTTGTAGTTCCAACCAATATTGGCTGTCCTATTTTGTGGTGTTCTTCAATTTTTTCTATAATTGCTTTATTTTTTTCAGCTTCGGTTCTGAAAATTTGATCATTTAAATCTTTTCTAATCATTTGCGTGTTTGTTGGAACAGAAATAGTATTTAATCTATAAATATCATAAAATTCCTCAGCTTCTGTCATTGCTGTTCCGGTCATACCAGATAATTTTTTGTATAATCTAAAATAATTTTGATATGTAATTGAAGCCAATGTTTGGTTTTCACTTTGTATCTCCACCTTTTCTTTTGCCTCAAGAGCTTGATGAAGACCTTCTGAAAATCTTCTTCCCTCCAAAACTCTTCCAGTAAATTCATCTATAATTTCAACCTTACCATCGCGAACAATATAATCTTTATCTTTAGAAAATAGAAAATTAGCCCTTAGCGCTTGGTTGATATGGTGTACAAGACTTATGTTTTCGGGGTCATAAAAATTATTATTTTTAAGCACACCAATAGATTTAAAATATTTTTCTATTTTATCTATTCCAATATCAGTCAGAATTGCTGATTTGTTTTTTTCATCTAAATTATAATCTTCTTTTTTAAAAAACTTAGTAATTTTATTACTAACAAAATATTTGTCAGATTTATCCTCAACTGCTCCCGAAATTATCAAGGGCGTTCTTGATTCGTCGATAAGTATACTATCGACTTCATCAACTATACAAAAATTATGTTGTCTTTGAACCATCTCATCTAGAGAATGTTTCATATTATCTCTTAGATAATCAAAACCCAGTTCATTGTTTGTGCCATAGGTAATATCACAATTATAATTTTTTTTTCTTTCCACATCATCCAGATCATTAGATATACACCCAACGCTAAGACCCAAAAGTTTATAAATTTTTCCCATCCATTCAGAATCTCTTTTTGCGAGATAGTCATTAACAGTCACTATATGAACTCCATTTTGAGAAAGTGCATTTAAATAAGCAGGCAAAGTTGATACAAGCGTTTTTCCCTCTCCAGTTTTCATTTCTGCAATTTTTCCCTGATGTAATACGATGCCACCAAGTAATTGAACATCAAAATGTCTTTCACCCAAGGTTCTTTTTGCTGCCTCTCTGACACACGCAAAAGCATCAGGCAAAAGATCATCCAATTCGATTTTCTTCTCTAATTTTGAACGAAGTTCTGCAGTTTTAATTGCAAATTGGTCAAGAGAAAATTTCTTATAATGCGGCTCAAGCTCATTAATTTTATTTACGTAAAATTTTAGCTTTTCGAGTTCTTTTTCGTTTGAACTCTTAATCAACCCACCTAGAATTTTTCTAATTTTTAGCATACTTACCAATCTTTTGGGCTTTCAATTGTTTAAAAAATTCACTATATAAGATTATTAAAATTAACTATATAAGTATTATTTACCTATATTTTAAGTGCTATGACCATAAATTTAAAAAATCTTCTTAATCCAGAAAAAAAAATATCAAAAATGGGAGAATTTCAGGAACTAGGGAACATTCCTGGTTTACATATATCTGCCGTATCGGCGGATCTTTATGGTACTGGAAGGGATGATTTAGCTTTATTTTATTTTAAAAAAGGAGCCAAGTATGCAGCTGTCTATACCAAGTCTAAAATTACATCTGCAAGTATTAACTGGAATCTTGGAATCAGAAAGCAAGTGGTAAAAGCTTTATTGGTTAACACTCAAAATGCGAACACATTTACAGGCTTTAAGGGAGCAGAAGGATTAAAAGAAATTGCAGGTGTTTTATCAAAAGAATTGACAATGAAATCTTCTCAGGATCCTGAGGGAATAAAGGAAATTATAAAACCAACGGATATATTATTTGCTTCCACAGGTGTTATTGGAGAACCTTTTCCTACAAATAAAATAAAAAATTCAATGGGTGATCTAGTTAAAAAAATTAGAACTGACCAAAATAAATTTATATGGTTTAAAGTTGCTTCAGCAATTATGACAACAGATACAAAACCAAAATTGGCCTATGAAGAGTGTAAAATTGGAAACAAAGCTGTAAAAATTTCAGCCATAGCAAAAGGTTCAGGCATGATTGCTCCCAATATGGCAACGATGCTTGCGTTTATTTTTACTGATGCAGATATACCTTCTCCATTTCTTAAGGCTCTTTTGAAAAGAACTGTCTCTACAACTTTTAATTCAATCACTGTAGATAGCGACACATCCACCAATGATATGGTAGGAATTTTTTCAACTGGAGAAGCAAAAAATTCGAAGATTTATAACGTACAGGACCCTAAGCTTAGAGATTTTGAGAAATCTTTACATTCGGTAATGCTGAATTTGGCCAAACAGGTAGTTTCTGATGGCGAGGGTGCAAAAAAATTTATTACCGTTAAAGTTTCTGGTTCAAGATCATTTTCCTCAGCGAAAAATATTGCATTTTCAATTGCTAATTCGCCTTTAGTAAAAACGGCAATTGCTGG
>CAZKXT010000018.1:2611-8314 GCA_964556965.1 uncultured Alphaproteobacteria bacterium
TGGTTTTCCAGTTCTTCAGATTATGAAAAATTAAGAAGATCACGTCATATATCTTGTCCCAAATGTAATTCAAAAAATATCAAAAAGAGCATTATGATGCCCCAGTTAAAAAGCAAATCAAATAAAATTGCTGTATCTAAAAAAGAAAAAGATTTTCATACAAAACTTGCGAAACTCCAAGACTTTGTAGAAAAAAATTGTGAATATGTGGGTGAAAAATTTGCCCAGGAGGCAAGAAATATTCATTATGATAAAAAAAAATCAAAAGGTATATATGGAAAAGCAACACCAGAACAGACAACCGAGTTAATAGAAGAAGGTATTGATGTGGCCACTATACCCTGGTCAAAAAAAAATAATTAACTAGAAGAGAACACCGATATATAATTTACGTTTTGATCTCTATTCAAAGACCATTTGTTTGTTAAAGGATTAAATACTACACCGCTTGTTTTAATATTTTTGAATTCATTTTTATTAGCAACCTCATTTAATTCATTAGGAGTTATAAATTTGTTCCAATCATGCGTTCCTATTGGCAACCATCTTAAAACGTATTCTGCCCCAATGATAGCAAAGAGGTAAGATTTTAAAGTGCGATTTAAAGTTGCAACAAACATTACGCCGCTATTTTTTATATTTTTTCTACAGGATTTTATAAATAGATCGATGTTGTTTACGTGCTCAATAATTTCCATGTTTAAAATAATATCAAATGGAGTTTTAAAATTTGTTTTTTCAATTGACCCATGTATGTAATTTATTTTTAATTTATTTTTTAAAGCGTGTAATTGGGCTATGCGAATATTGCTTTTCGAAGCATCTAATCCAGTAACTTGTGCACCAAGGCGAGCCATGGGTTCTGATAACAATCCTCCTCCGCATCCCAAATCTAAAATTTTAAGATTTTTTAGAGGCATAGAAGATTGGTGTTTTAAATTAAAATGTGATTTTAGCACATCAACAATAAAGCTTATTCTCACAGGATTAAATTTGTGTATAGGCTTAAATTTACCTTCAGGATTCCACCAATCATCGGCGATATTTTCAAATTTTTGTATTTCTTCCTTATTTATAGTACTCATTTTGTTTATTTAATTTTTAAAACTAAATATAGTCATCAATAATTATAAAATGTAAATAGGTAATATTTGATATGGAACGAATTGTACTAAAATTTGGAGGAACATCACTTGCAAATACCGAGAAAATTTTAAGTGTTGCAAGGATTATTCAACAAAAGCACAAAGGTGGAGTTGAGATGTTAGTGGTAGTTTCTGCAATGTCAGGAGTTACAAATGATCTGATTGAAAAGTCAAAAAAAATAAGTTCTGACTTTGAGAAGGCCGAATTAGATGCGCTTCTCTCATCAGGCGAACAAGCTTCAAGTGCACTGCTTGCTGCCGCTCTAGTTAAGCTTGGAATAAAATCACGTTCATGGTTGAGTTGGCAAATACCAATTTTAACAGAGGGCAATTTTGGTTCATCAAGAATATTGCACATCGAAACGAAAAAAATTAATCATTTTATTAAATCGGGGGGGATTCCAATCATTCCTGGTTTTCAGGGTATTTCCAAAGATTTTAGATTGACTACACTTGAACGCGGAGGGTCAGATGCTTCAGCTGTAGCTGTTGCTAAATTTTTTCAAGCAGATTGTTGTGAAATTTTTACGGATGTAGATGGGGTTTACACAACAGATCCAAATATAAACACTAAAGCGAAAAAAATTGACAAAATTTCATATGATGAAATGTTAGAAATGTCCTCTTTGGGAGCTAAAGTTATGCAGCCTAACTCTATTCAAACGGCAATGATGTACGACATACCAATTCATGTTAGATCAACTTTTTCCAATAATCAGGGAACACAAATTGTTTCGGACGAAAAGATAGATTATAGTAAAATTGTAACTGGCGTCACATATTCTAAAACTGATGCTAAAATAACGCTTCTGGCGGTTAAGGATAGGCCAGGTGTTGCGGCTGGAATATTTAAACCAATTAGTGAAAGTAATATTAACGTTGATATGGTTGTTCAAAATATATCGTCCAATAATAAACAAACAGACATAACTTTTACCATCAAGAGAGAAGACTTATCAGAGGCAATTAAACTAATTGAAAATAATAAAAAAAATATAAATTATGAAAAACTTACTTTTGATGATAAAGTTTCCAAAGTTTCAATAGTGGGCGCTGGGATGATATCAAGTCCAGGGGTAACTTTTAGGATGTTTAGTGCTTTAGCTAAGCAGGAAATCAATATTAAGGTAATTTCTACGTCAGAGATCAAAATATCAGTTTTAATAGACGAAGGGCAGGTGCAAAAAGCTGTAAAAGTTTTGCATACAGAATTTAATTTGGATTAATTCATGGACATTAGACCTTATAGAAAAATAAAAAGAAGAAAAACAAAGAAGATTAAAGTTGGCAATGTTGAGGTTGGCGGAGATTCTAAAATTGCTATTCAGTCTATGACAAATACAATTACCTCAAATGTAAAGTCAACAATTTTGCAAATTTTGGAACTGGAAAAAGCCGGAGTAGATATAGTTAGAGTTTCTTGTCCTGATAAAGAATCTAGTTTGGCTTTAAAAGACATATCAAAAAATGTTCAAGTCCCAATCGTTGCAGATGTTCATTTTCATTATGAAAGAGCCATTGAAGCTGCTGAAAATGGGGCTAAATGCCTAAGGATAAATCCTGGCAATATTGGTTCTTCTCAAAAGGTTAAGAGTATTTTGAAAGCAGCAAAAGATAACAACTGCTCAATAAGAATTGGTGTTAATGCCGGATCATTAGAAGAAAAATTAATTGAAAAATATAAAGAGCCATGTCCAGAAGCCTTATGTGAAAGCGCTTTAAACAGCATTAAGTTTTTTGAGGATAATGATTTTTTTAATTTCAAGATAAGCGTGAAATCATCTGATGTTTTGTTATCTATAAAATCTTACAGACTTTTGTCTGAGAAGTGCGATTATCCATTACATCTTGGGATTACTGAAGCCGGAACCATGAGAGCAGGAAGTATAAAATCATCCATTGGCATAGGGTCTTTATTATTGGAAGGTATTGGAGACACCATTAGAGTTTCTCTTTCAGAAGACCCAGTTAAAGAGGTAGAAGTTGCTTACGATATTCTTCAATCTATTAATTTAAGACATAGGGGGGTTAATATTATTTCTTGTCCATCTTGTGCAAGACAAGCGTTTCCGGTAGTGGATACTGTTAAAATATTAGAAAAAAAATTAGAGCATATTACTAAACCAATTAATTTGTCTATAATTGGCTGCGTAGTTAATGGACCAGGAGAAGCTGCTCAAACTGAAATAGGTGTTACTGGAGGAGGCAAAGGAAGCAATATGATTTACATTTCAGGCATTCCTCATCACAAAATTGCAAGCGATAAAATTATTGACCATGTAGTAAAATTGGTTGAAGAGAAAATATCTGAATAAATTCAAAAAATTACAATGATACCTTTAGATAAAGTAAAAAATATTATTCAAAAATACGAAACTCTAGAAAAAGAGCTTTCGCTGGAGGCAAGCGATAAAAAATTATTTGTAAAAAAATCTAAAGAATATGCAAGCCTTAAGGAAGTCATAAATGAAGCCAAATTTTATGTAAATTTCGAAAATGAAAAAAAATCACTAGAAAACATTATAAATGATAAAAAAAACGAAGAAGAAATAATAAATTTGGCAAAGTCCGAAATGTCTGCATTGGAGAGAAAATATGAAAATTATCAAAATAAAATAAAAATATTTTTATTACCCAAAGATGAGGCAGATCTTAAAAATGCAATTATTGAAATAAGAGCCGGAACAGGAGGTTCGGAAGCTACTTTGTTTGCTTATGATCTTTTTAGAATGTATGAAAAAGTTAGTTTAAAAAAAGGCTGGAGTGTTGAAATAATAAATATTTCAAAAAGCGAGGCTGGAGGATTAAAAGAAGCGATTATTTTAGTTAAAGGCTCGAGCGTTTATTCGACCTTGAAGTTCGAATCCGGTGTTCATAGAGTGCAAAGAGTTCCAACAACTGAAACTCAAGGAAGAGTTCATACTTCAGCAGCCACAATAGCTGTTTTACCAGAGGCCGAGGAGGTAGATGTAAAAATAAATGAAAAAGATTTAAGGATAGATGTTTATAGAAGCACAGGTAGTGGTGGTCAGTCTGTTAACACAACAGATTCTGCTGTTAGAATCACTCATATTCCAACAGGAATTGTTGTTACTAACCAAGATGAAAAATCTCAACACAAAAATAAAGCCAAAGCCATGAAGATTGTAAGGTCAAGGATATATGAACTTGAGCGAGAAAAAATAGAAAAAGAAAGATCCTTAGATAGAAAAAGTAAAATCGGAACAGGAGATAGATCTGAAAGAATCAGAACGTATAATTTTCCCCAAGGAAGAGTTACAGATCACAGAATTAACGTAACTCTACATAAATTAACAGAGTTTTTAAGCGGAGACGCTTTTGAAGAAATTAATGATGTTTTGAGAATAAAAGACCAAGAAATAAAACTGGAGAATTTGAATAATTGACAAATGATAATACAACAAGCTATTAAAAAAGGTTCAAAATTACTTAGTTCTAGAAAAATTAAAACAAAAGTTTTAGATTCTGAGTTAATACTTTCAAATTTATTAAATATAAAAAGGGAACAGCTCCTCCTATCTGAACACCACAAACTAGAAGATTATTTATATAATAAATTTATATCACTTATAAAAAAAAGATCTAAGAACTTGCCTGTTTCTTATATCGTAAATAAAAAAGAATTTTGGAGTTTGGATTTTGAAGTTGATAAGTATACATTGATACCTAGGCCAGAAACTGAACTAATGGTAGAGGGGCTGGCAAAACATTGTAAAAGACAAGCAAAAATTTTAGATATCGGAACCGGCTCAGGTTGCATAATTATATCTTTATTGAAAGAGCTAAAGCTTGCTACGGGCATAGGCGTAGATATCTGTCCAAAGGCTATTTCTGTGGCAAAAAAGAATGCAAGAACACACAAGATCACAAATAGAATTAAATTTTTTAGGAGCTCACTTGAAACCATTTTTTTTAAGAATTTTGATATTGTTGTATCAAACCCCCCGTACATACCTAATTGGCAGATGAAGAATCTTGTTGATGATGTTAAGTTATTTGAGCCCAAATTAGCTTTAAAAGGCGGAATAGACGGACTTGACCTAATTAGAAAAATTATTTACAAATCAAAAATACTTTTGAAAAAAAAAGGTTTATTAGCATTAGAAATAAACAATAATCAATATAACGGAGTAAAGGCTATTTTGAAAACTTCTGGTTATAGAATTATTGAGAAAATCAAGGATTTTGAAAATAATATCCGTTGCATAATAAGCACAAAACTTTAATTATTTGGGTTAAATATAATTTAATTGATTGCTTAATTTTTATAAATTGTAAGAATGAAAGATATCGTAATTTAATATAATATATAGATGAGAAATCATAATCATAGACCAAGAAGACATCATAGATCTAGAAACAATGGGAGAGGTTTTAAAAGAAATGGATCTTCCGGCGTTAATTTTATCAGAAATAATGTTTCGTCAGATACAAATTCTAGAAGAATTTTTAGAGGAAATCAGAATGCTTCCAAACTACTTGAAAAATATTTAAATTTAGGAAAAGAAGCTTTATCGTCAGGAGATAAAATTCTTTC
>CAZKXT010000019.1:0-8155 GCA_964556965.1 uncultured Alphaproteobacteria bacterium
AAAAGATGAGCTACAAAAAATGAATGTTTTAAGAAGAATTATAAGCCCCATGGGAACCATGGATGCTATTGATTTTTTAATTGCGAAGCTAAAAGATACTAAAAATAACTCTGATTTTTTTACTTCGATGAATAAACCAAGATAAATCATGTTACCAAAAAAACCATCACAAATAGTATTTATGTTAATTATGGCGTTTGGCATGAGTGTAATAATGTGTGCTGTTGTAACCGCTGTAAATACTGGAACTGATTTTGGATATTTAAATAGATTTTTTAGTGCTTGGATTTATGCTTTGCCAATAGCTGTCATCGCAGCTTTTACATTGGCACCAATTGTAAGAAAATTTGCAGACAAAATTACAAAATAATTTCTTTAAAATTTTTATATAGAATAGATGAATATTTATTCATTGCAGCTATATTTATTTTAGCTTCTTTATCAAACTTTTCCAAAGCACCTTTGCCCAGTTGTTTTTCTAGAGCAGATTTATATTCCGGGACACACCCCCAATCAGAAACTGTATTATTTTTAACTTCAATATGAAATTGGATTCCATAAGCATGTTTTTTATATTTAAAAATTTGATATTTTGTTGAGGAAGAAGATGCCAACAGAGTTACATTTTTATTCTTTTCAATATTTTTCACCTCATAAGAATGCCACTGCAAAGCTTTAATTTTATCAGGGAATGAAGAAAAAAGCCTATCCTGCTTTTTATCTTCAGAAAAACTTATATCCAAAATACCAATTTCAGGAACACTTGATTTTACAACTTGTCCTCCCACAACCTCTCCTAAAAGCTGACAGCCTAAACAAAAACCTAAAAAAGGTTTTTCCATATCTAATACAAATTCTTTTATTCTTAGTCTTTCTTCAACGAGCCATGGAAATTCTTTTTCCATCCATGTATCCATTGGTCCGCCCATACAGAGCATGGCATCAAATTCATTTAAATTTTTTGGAATCTTATCGCCTTCATCCAATTCTATAGTTGTCAAATTCCAACCATCAGCCAACATTAGATCTTTAATGTATCCAGGATCTTCAATTTTTATATGTTGTAAAACTATGGCTTTCATAAAACTGATTAAATACTATACTAACTCCTTATGACTATTTTTGCACTATCATCTGGACCTGGTATTTCAGGTGTAGCGGTAATACGTATTTCAGGGGACAATACAGCACATGTTATCAAGCAAATTACCGGGGAAAATTTGCCTGCTCCAAGAGTAGCCACACTCAGACATTTTAATAAAATTAATAGTAATGAATTAATAGATGAAGGCGTACTTATATGGTTTCCAGCGCCTAATAGCTACACAGGCGAGGATTTGGCGGAATTTCATGTGCATGGTAGCCGTGCAGTAGTAAAAGCCATGCATTTAACCATATCAAAAATAAAAAATTGCCGCTTAGCAGAGCCTGGAGAATTTACAAAAAGAGCATTTCAAAATGGCAGAATCAATTTACTAAAAGCCGAAAGTATTGCTGATTTAATTTCAGCAGAAACGGAAATTCAGAGAAAACAAGCCATAAAAATTATGAGCGGAAAATCATCAGACCAATTTAATTCCTGGAGAGAAAAACTTTTAAAAGCTTTATCACATATCGAAGCTAAAATTGATTTTCCAGATGAAGATTTGCCTAAAAATATTATTAATGAAATACAAAAAACATCAAATAATGTTTTAAAGGAAATTAAAAAAACATTAAATGATCAAAAAGTTGGCGAAAGGATCAGAGAGGGTTTTAAGATTGCAATTTTAGGACCTCCTAATTCTGGTAAATCAAGCTTATTAAATTACCTTTCAAAACGTGATGTTGCTATTGTTTCTGAAATAGCTGGTACAACAAGAGATGTTATAGAAACTCATTTAAATCTTGATGGATATCCCGTGATAGTTTCTGATACCGCTGGAATCAGAAGCTCAAAAAATGAAATAGAAAAAAAAGGTATTAAAATAGCTTTAAAAAGAGCTGAGGATGCAGATCTAAAGTTGGTGATCGTATCTGCAAAAAACGTTGATTTTAGTGGTGTTTTGAAGAAATTGCTAACAAAAAATGCTATTTTAGTCGTGAATAAATCTGATTTAGTAAAAGGAAAGTCAAATAGTAAATTAAAAAAATATGAGCATGTTTTAATATCCATTAAAAAAGATTTAAATTTAAATAAATTAATTACAAAAATAAAAAGTAAATTGAAAAATAAATTTACAACAACTGAAGACATTTTAATAACAAGAGAAAGACACAGACAAAATCTAATTAACTGTGTTCAACATTTAGAGAAATTTCAAAAGAAGAAATCAGCTCAGGATTTCGATAAAGCAGCAGAAGATTTAAGATTGGCAACCAGACACCTTGGAATGATTGTCGGGAAAGTCGATGTCGAAGAGCTTTTAGGTAGTATTTTCAACGATTTTTGCATTGGCAAATAGTTTACCATTCAGCTTGTAAATCTATAAATGATCTATAAATTTGAAGTATGAAAAATGACTTAGCATTTGATGTGGTAGTTATTGGTGGTGGGCATGCTGGTTGTGAAGCAGCTGCGGCTTCAGCACGTATGGGGGTAAACACAGGTTTATTCACCCATAAAATAGAAACTATAGGCGAGATGTCTTGCAATCCGGCTATTGGAGGTTTGGGTAAAGGACATCTGGTAAAAGAAATTGATGCCTTAGATGGAGTCATGGGTGTGGTAGCTGACAAATCAGGAATCCAATTTAGGTTACTAAATAGAAGTAGAGGTCCAGCTGTAAGAGGACCCAGAACGCAGTCTGATAGAGTTTTATACAAAAAATATATGCAGGAAATCCTTCTAAGTTATTGTAATTTAAGGGTTTTTTCGGACCCTGTTGTAGAGTTCATTTTTCACAAAAATGAGGTTACTGGCTTTCATACTAAGTCAGGAAAAAAAATAAATTGTAAAAAAATGATTTTAACGACAGGAACTTTTCTAAATGGCCTCATTCATATAGGTGATGAAAGAACTCCAGCGGGTCGTCATAATGAAAAACCATCGACAGGTTTAAGTGAGCAGTTAGAAAAATTTGAAATAAAATTAGGAAGATTAAAAACTGGAACTCCTCCACGACTAGATGGCTCAACAATTAATTATACCGATTTAGAAAAACAAGATGCAGACGTTGATCCAGAATATTTTTCTTTTCTAACAAAAAAAACTTACAATAAACAAATTGTTTGTAGCGTTACCTATACTAATAAAAAAGTTCATGAGATTATAAAAAAAAATTTAAAGAAAAGCGCAATGTATTCAGGGAGTATCAAAGGTGTTGGGCCAAGATACTGCCCAGCCATTGAAGATAAAATTGTAAAATTTTCTGACAAGACAAGACATCAGATTTTTTTAGAACCAGAAGGTTTAAATGACAAAACTGTTTATCCAAATGGCATTTCCACCTCTTTACCTGCTGATGTGCAGTCAGAAATACTGAGCAAAATCAATGGCTTAGAGAGAACTCGTATAATAAGACCCGGATATGCTATCGAGTATGATTATGTTGATCCCAGAGAACTTAATCCTACTTTAGAAACAAAAAAAATAAAATCACTTTACCTGGCGGGTCAAATAAATGGAACAACAGGCTATGAAGAAGCAGCAGCCCAAGGCCTCATGGCGGGAATTAATGCTGCGTTAGCGATCAAAGAACAAGAGCCATTAGTTTTGGATCGCGCACAAGCTTACATTGGAGTCATGATAGATGATCTAATTACGAAAGGTGTTGCTGAACCATATAGAATGTTTACTTCGCGTGCAGAATACAGATTAAGTTTAAGAGCAGACAATGCAGATACAAGGCTAACCCAAATTGGCATTAATATTGGTGCAGTTGGAAATTATAGAGCTCAATATTTCACTAAAAAATCTAATAAAATCAATGAGTTATCTAACACTTTAAAAACTCTAAAAATATCACCCAATGAAGCTGAAAAGTTTGGCATTAAAATTGCCAAGGATGGTGTGAAAAGGTCAGCCTTCGAAATATTATCACGTGATGGGGTAGATTTTAATAAGCTAAGATCAATCTGGAACAATATTCCACTAGCATCGCAAGATGAAGAAGAGCAACTAGAAATAGGCGCTCATTATCTAGGCTATATGGAAAAACAAGAAGCTGATATTATTGCATTCAGAAGAGATGAAAACTTGCTAATACCCGAACATATGGATTATTCTAGATTAAGTGGCCTATCCAATGAAGTTAAGTCTAAGTTCAAGCTAATTAGGCCTAAAACCTTGGGCCAAGCTCTAAGAATAGATGGAATTACTCCAGCCGCTGCTTATATTCTACTTTCTCATTTGAAAAAGACTAATAAAAAGCTTAAAAGAGCTTAATGGGTGAATTAAGCCAGATAGATACATTCTCTAGTAATTTGCAAGTTTCACGTGAAACAATCTATAGTTTAAAAAAATATGAAGAATTGCTCATCAAGCATAATAATGGTCTAAATTTAGTAGGAAAATCCACAATTAATAAGATTTGGATTAGGCATTTTTTGGATTCAGCGCAAGTCATTGATTTAATTGATAAAAATATAAATTCATGCATTGATATTGGTTCAGGAGCTGGATTTCCAGGATTGGTGCTAGCTTTACTACTTAAGCATAAGAAATTTCACCCAAGTTTCAAGATTTTAGAAAAAAGTCCGAAGAAATGTAATTTTTTAAAACTAGTTTCTTCTGAACTTGGTTTAAATACTGAAATTATTTGTCAGGATATAAAAAATATAAAAAAAATAGATTGTGATTTTGCAATCGCTCGGGCTTTTAAGCCACTTCCAGAAATATTTAAGATTATCCACAGCAAAATAAATTTTAGTGCAAAATTAGTTTTATTTTTGGGTGCTAAACAAAGTGGCTTGTTAGATGAGACTTCAAAAAACTGGAACATGGAGTATAAGCAAAGAAAAAGTATAACGAGCGGTGATTCGTTAATAATAGAAGTTAATAAGTTGGAGAGACTGGATTAATTGAGAAAGACACAAATCATATCTGTCATAAATCAGAAAGGTGGAGTAGGTAAAACGACCACCGTAATTAATCTTGCTTCAGCGATCGCACAATTAGGTAAACAGGTTTTGGTTATTGATTTAGACCCTCAAGGAAACGCTACTACAGGACTGGGTCTTTCAAATTTAGAAAGTACAAAAACGATTTACGAAGTCCTTAACAATAAAGAAAGTTTTCAAAATTCGATCCAAAAAACGAATATTCCAAATCTAGACATTATTTCTTCTAATGTTGATCTTTCGGGTTTGGAGAGTGAAACTGTAGAGCAAAATCGAAGAGCTTTTTTACTAAAAGATAAAATAGAAGAATATCTAAAGTTGGAGGAAAATAAATTTTCATATATTTTTATTGACTGTCCTCCGTCGTTAAGTTTGTTAACCATAATGTCCTTGGTTTCAGCTCATTCATTGATTGTACCTTTGCAAACAGAATTTTTCGCTTTAGAAGGAATTAGTCAACTTATCAAAACCATCGATAGAATTAAGGATAAGTTAAACACCAATCTTTATGTTAGAGGAATTCTTTTAACCATGTATGACAAAAGAAATAAACTTTCTGCGCAAGTTGAAAATGAGGCAAGAAATTATTTTAAAGAAAAAGTATATCAGAATGTTATACCAAGAAATGTAAGATTGTCAGAAGCTCCATCACATGGAATTCCAGTTATTTTTTATGATAAACAGTGTCCAGGAAGTAAGTCTTATTTAGCTTTTACTCAAGAATTTCTTCAACAGGAAAAATTATTCGAAAGTGCTGCATAAATGAACAATTTTAAATTAAAAAAGGGCTTAGGACGAGGTTTATCCTCATTGATTGGCGATAGTGGTTCAAAATCTAAACAATCAAATTTAAAAATAGATGACATCATAAGCAATCCTTACCAGCCAAGAAAAACTTTTGATGATGAACAGCTTAATGATTTAACAAATTCAATAAAAGAAAGAGGAATCATTCAACCTATCGTAGTTCGTCCTTCTAAATCTCAAGACGAAAAATTTGAGATTATCGCAGGTGAAAGAAGATGGTTGGCAGCAAAAAGGGCAAATCTTGATAGTGTTCCAGTAGTTATTTTAAATGTGGATGATGAAAAATCCTTAGAGTTTGCCATAGTAGAAAATGTTCAAAGACAAGATTTAAATCCCATAGAAGAAGCCAAGGGATATCAAAAGCTAATTGACGAATTTAACTATAATCAAGAAAAATTATCCAAATTTATTGGTAAAAGTCGTAGTTATATTGCAAACTCTCTAAGATTATTATCGTTGTCTCCCGATGTCATTGATCATATGGAAAAAGGCAATTTAACCGCTGGTCATGGTAGAGCTTTAATCGGAGTTCCAAACTCAGGTATTATTGCCAAAAAAATTATTAAAAATCAACTTTCCGTAAGACAAGTTGAAAATTTAGTAAAAGTTTTTAAAAATAAAAATATTGTTAAACTTATTAAAAGTAAGGATAGTAATATTATTGAATTACAGAAAAGTTTAGAAAATAAAATTGGTCTTAGTGTTATTATTCAAAATAAAAAAAACAATTCTGGAAAAATTACATTCGAATATAAAAACTTAGATCAGTTAGATAAAATAATTGATACTATAAAGAATAATTATTAGCTCTCTTACAAAGCTTCACAATAAAGTCATTCAAAATTATTTTTGATACGTCATAGTGCTGTTTGTATTTTTCTTCGATAATATTTATTTCAGCAATCAGTTCATTTAAATTTTTATTTTTCCATACTTCTAATTGTTTTTTTACATTGGGTTTTTCTTTCCAAAATATAGGAGGTTTAACATTGTTAATTAGTGAATCTATGTTTGGATAATCTTTTTGTGCTGCTTGATATTGGATTAATTTTTCAATTTTTCTACTGAGAATTTTAATTAATAAAATATGATTGATATTACCGAATGAAATAAAATTTAAACTTCTCTTAAATTTAGTTAAATTTCCACATAGGCAATTAGTAGTTATTTCATCAATTTCTAAATTTTCTTGTGAGTTTACTAGTCGTTTTACTTCTTCAAATGAAACTGTTTTTTTGTTTTTGGCGTAAGCAACAATTTTTCCTAATTCATTTTTTAAATTATGGCGATCTCCTCCTGAATTTTCTATTAATAAATTAACAGATTCACTAGAAATATTAATTTTATTTTCCCTTAAAGCATTGTTCATAATTATGCTTAAATTTTTTTGTGTATCATAATAGCAGGGAACACATATTATATCAGTGCTCTTTTCTCCAAGTTGACGTAGTTTTGATTTTTTTTCTAAAATATTTGAAATCAAAATTAAATTGACATCACTAATATTTTTTTCCAGTAAAAAATTAACAAAATCGAAAGATTTATTAGTTGCAAAATTGATAATTATTATTTTTGTTTTAGAAAATAAGGATCCAGTTTGAATTGCATTATAGTAAGAATCATTTAGTTTTAATAATTGATCTTCGTTAAAATTTATAATTTCAACTTCCTTATTTTTTTTTATAAAATTAATTGTGTGATTTTTTAAATCATCCTTGAGTCCCTTATTTTCTCCATAAAATAAGTACACATACTTTTCAAGACTAACAATTTTATTACTTAATTCATAAGATTTTATAATCATGTTTATTGCAGAGTCTGAATATCCATATTAATAAGTCTGACAGTTTCATCTACCGTATCGTCTATAATTTTAGATTCTAAATTTGCAGTTTCCGAGGCAGTACTTTTATTTTGGTAAATTTTTTGAAAAATATATTTTTTATCCAACAACACCTCATTATTTGATGTTTCAGTTACCATCGTATTTATTACTATTTGCATTTCAAAGTTTGTAGCTGTTCCTTTGGTATCTTTAGTTGCAATTTTCTTATTTTTTTCACAACTTATTATTATATTTATTTTTCTTCCATCATCTTTTGTACGAATAATATTTTTTAGGTCTCTTCCAATTTTTCTTGCAATGTTAATATTATTACCTTCATAATCAATTTCTCCAATATTAAAATTAGACTTATTGGAAGAATATAAGGGTTTATAATCAGCACATTCGGTTAAGAGGAACATCAGAACAATACAAAAAATATTTTTTTTAATCATTAAATTATTAAATTTATTAATCTGTTTT
>CAZKXT010000020.1:0-8128 GCA_964556965.1 uncultured Alphaproteobacteria bacterium
TGTCAATTGTTTTGACTTTAAAAATAGGCCAGCATGATATTTTTTTATTTTCAATAATATTTCTTAAATTATTGTTCCAATTTTTCATTTTTTCATTAAATAGCTCATTAAAATTATTAATATTTTTTGTCCAATCTTCCTTATCTACTTTTAAATCCTTATTCGAAATTATTGTAACAAGATTAAAATCTTTTTCTTTATTTAAAGGATACAATACAGAGTGAGAAGAAGGTCCCATAAAAACACTAATATTTTCTTTGTCAAGCTCACGAACCTCTGAATTTTTTATATAATCTGTTCTAAAAGCAACAGAGCCTGAAAAAGATAATTTATCTTCACTAAATTCTTTTTCTCGAATTTTTGAAAATACTCCATCAGCAGAAATAATCACGTCCGATAAATAGGAGGTACCATCTGAAAAAGTCATCTGTTTATAATTGTCTATATTTTTTATATTTATTACCTCCTTGTTAAAATGAACAATATCTTTTCGAAGTTGATTTAAAAGAAAATCGATTAGCACACTCCTTTTTATACAAATATAAGGTTTGGTCTTGGAACTGATGTTTAGAATGTTCATATCAAAAATTTTTTCTCCACTTAATAAATCCAAAAAATCAATAGATTTTGGTAAATGAAAATTTTCATAACTCAGTTTTTGAAGCCCTATAATATTCAAAATATTAGTTGCGTTGGGCGACAATTGAATTCCTCCAAAATCTTTATGATTTTTTTTTCTTTTTTCAAAAATTTGAAATTCTATTTCTTGATTTTTATTCAAATAGATTAAATTTCCTAAAGTTAGTCCAGAAATTCCTGCGCCGATAATTGCAATCTTCATTATAAATCTAAATTTATAGCCCTAAAAATTTTTCTAGTAAGAGCGGGTATAGGATATTTTTTAATATTTTTCTTATCTAACCAAAAATGATTTGGTAAATTAAGATTCTTATTTGATAGTGCAATTTTTATTTTTAAGTTTGAATTGGAAATGCTATGAGACACTTCTTTATTTAAAATTTCACAATTATTTTTGTAATTCAATTTATTAAAATTTTTAAGTTTAATCATTGGAACAGTGAGCATGTCATTCAAAAAGCCTGATGGATTTTTATTGGTAACTAGCACCCTGTTTTTCTTTAAATAACACAGTGCCACGTACTTAAGTTTATTATTTCTCTTTGTTTTTTTGGTGAAAGAAATATTTGATTTTTTAAATGAACAAAATTTTTCAAGTGGACATCTAGTGCATTCTGGATTTGTGGGCTTGCATACTAGAGCGCCCAACTCCATAAGCGCCTGAGCTAAATCTCCATGTCTATTTTTACTTAAAAAAATATTTGATTTATATTTAATTAGTTTTAAATTTTCAGAATTCTCATCATAATTTAATGCGAAAAATCTCCTTACAACTCTTTTAACATTTCCATCGAATGCTATATGTGGTTTGTTGTTAACCACGGCCATGATAATGCTCGCGGTGTAATCGCCTATACCCGGTAGAAGTTTTAAATCACTAATCTCCTTAGGTATTTTTTCAAAATATTTTTTACAAATTATTTTAGAGGTTAAATGTAAATTTTTCGCTCTAGAGTAGTAACCTAAACCCTCCCATTGTTTCAAAACCGATCTAATGCTTGCATGCGACAACTTTTTTATATTGGGAAAACGTTTAATAAATCTCAGAAAATATGGAAGAACCGTTTTTATCTGAGTTTGCTGCAACATAAATTCGCTTACTAATGTATAAAAATCCAATTTCTTTTTTGAACTTACAAGTCTCCAGGGAAGCATGCGTTTATTATTATCATACCAATATAAAATTTTTTTTGATAAATTTGAGTTGTAATTATGCATTCGAATAAAAATAATAATGAATTGAAAAAGTATACGCAAGGACTTAGAAAATTTAAATTCACTATTCCTAAAAATGTTAAAAAAATAATAAATAAAAAAGGGAATTTGTTCTACGATATATTGGAAAAATGGGATTATTTGGTGGGCAACAAAATATCTTCGATATCATATCCAAAATCAATTAAACTAAATAAAGGAGAAAACTCAAACACTCTTCAGCTTGTAGTAAACAGAGGAGATGAAATTACAATTGAATATTCAAAAAGAGAGATAGTTGACAAGTTGAATAGTTACTTTGGGTATAAAGCTATAAATAACGTTAAAATTGAAAAAATAGAAAACAAAGCAAGAGGCTTTGGAAAGTCCAATTTAATTGATGAAAAAAACTTGAAAAAATACCAAAACAAAATTAACGAAATTAAAAGTAAAAATATTAAAGATGCACTTTTCAAATTAATCAATATAATTAAATGATGCCCCTAAAAAAACCTGGTTACTTATTGCTTGTCGTCTTGTCGATAATTATCATTTTCTTTGTTAGTGAAGCTGCTAAAGATCCAAAAGAAAACAAAAATGATGTGGCAATAGGTTACGACAACTCTATAGTAATAGGCTCTGATAATTCTAAAGTTGAAATTATAATTTACTCATCATTAACTTGTCCTCACTGTGCAAAATTTCATAATAATGTGTTGCCCAAAATAAAAAAAGAATTTGTAGAAACTGGCGATGCAAAAATAATTTTAACAGATTTTCCGTTAGATTTGGCTTCCTTAAATGCATCAAAAATAATTCACTGTGCTAAAGATGATTCCAAAATTAAACTGTTAGATGCTATTTACGAAAAACAAAAAATTTGGACAGATGGTAATAACATAGAAATTATTAATGAAAATTTAAAAAAAATAGTAAATGATCTTAAAATTAATAATTTCAATTTTGACAAATGTTTAAATGACAAAACATCAGAAAAATTAATATTGGAAGGTAGGATTAAAGCACAAGAAAAATATAAAGTTGATTCTACTCCTCAAATAATAATAAATAAAAAAAAATACAATGGACCAACTGATTTTATAAATATAGCAAAAAAAATAAAAAAATTAATTTGATATGAATTTTAAAAAGTTAGAACTAATAGGATTTAAATCTTTTGCCGAAAATGCATCTTTTTTAATCGAAAAAGGTTTAACAGGAATCGTTGGACCCAATGGATGTGGAAAATCTAATATTGTTGAAGCATTAAGGTGGTGTATGGGAGAAACCTCCGCGAAGAGCATGCGAGGAAGTGGAATGGAAGATGTAATTTTTTCAGGAACATCAAACCGACCCTCAAAAAATATTGCTGAAGTAAATATTTTTTTAGAAAATTCAAAAGAAAGCAATCTCAAACAGTTTGAGGGTGTGGATACAATTAATTTAAAACGTAGAATAGAAAAAGATAAAGGGTCCAGATATTTTATAAATGAAAAAGAAGTCAGAGCAAGAGATGTTCAAACTTTTTTTGCAGATCTATCGACTGGTGCTCATTCCCCTTCAATTATTAGTCAAGGAAAAATTGGAGCGTTGGTTACCGCAAAACCAATTGAGCGAAGAAATATTTTAGAAGAAGCGGCAGGAATTTCCGGAATACATGCAAGACGACATGAGGCAGAACTAAGATTAAATTCTGCTGAAAATAATCTTAAAAGAGCTGACGATCTTAAAAGACAGCAAGAAAAACGTCTTGAAAGTTTAAAAAAACAAGCTGAAGAAGCATCAAAATACAAATTTATTACTGATGAAATAAAACAAATTGAAGCTGGTCTATATTACCTCAAGCTGCATTCAATAAACTACGATGTAAAAATTACTCAAGAATTAGTCGACGATGGGGATAAGGAAATTAATAACGTTAATCTCGAAATGAATAGTAAAAACCAACTCATCCAAAATGAAAATGAAAAATTAAAACCACTTAGAGATGAAAAATTAGAAATAATGTCAAAAATACAAAGAATTAATCTTGAGTTAGGAAATTTAGAAAAACAAGAAAAAGAAATAGAAGATGAAAAACAAAAAATTCTAAAAACAAAAACTACCATTGAGTCCGATTTAGAAAGAGAGAAAAAAATTGTCTTTGATGCAAAATCAAATGAAAACAGATTAAACGAAGAAAAGGAAAATTTAATAAAAACTGAAAAAGAATATTATGAATTAGAAAAAAAATCCGATTCAGATTTAATCATTGCAACAAAAGACTTAAAAAAATCCCAAGAGGATTTAGAAAAACTATCCCGAGAGACAACTTATGGGCAAATGGAAAAATATATTGAGTTTTTAAATTCAATCAAAGAAAAAATAAAAACTTTAGAAAATGATGTTAAAAATAATAATTTTGATTCTGTGCAGAAATTGGCTGAAGAAACAATAAATTTGATTCAAAATAAAATTGAATTTTTTAATAGCGAAAATCAAAAGGAAGAAGTGTCTAAAAAAATGAATGTTGCAACAGAGGATTTAAAAAAATTTCAGGAAACTTATGCTAAAAAATTCAGTAAAAATGAATCCATCAAAGAAGAATCTGTTAAAAGAAATGAAAGAATTAAAAATATTGAAAATGAAGTTGAGAACTGGAGAAAATTAAGGGCAAATTCTGAAAGCATGACGACAAACCTAGAAGATAGATATAAAAAAGCCGAAGAAGAGCTTTCCGAAATAGAAAATTTACCTTCTAAATTGTCTGTTGAAAAAGGTAAAGCAATGCAAAATATAACGAACACAAACGAAGAGCTAAAAAAAATTACTGACACACTTAGCAACGCTGAAGGAGAATTTAATAACTTGAACAAAGAAATGAAAATTCTTCAAGAAAAAATGATGGTTTCAAGAGAGAAAAAAGCTAGATCAAAAGCAACCATAGAAGGGCTAGAACAAAGAAAAAAAGATTTAATCCAAATAGTTTACAATGAGCTAAATGTTAAAGAGGAAGCTCTATTGGGTATATCGGATTTAAAAAATGTGGAAAAATTGCCCGACACTCTAGAACAGGAAGAAAAACTTGATAAAAAGAAAAGACAAAGAGAATCTTTGGGTTCGGTAAATTTAAAAGCCGATGAAGAAACTGAAATTTTTAAAAAAGATATTGATAAAATGGAAAAAGATAGAGAAGATTTAATCAATGCAATAATGAAACTACGAGCCAGCATCAATGAATTAAATCAAAAAGGTAGAGAAAGAATGACTGAAGCTTTTGAAATAGTTAATAAAAAATTTAATGAAGTGTACACAAAACTCTTTAATGGAGGAAGCGCGAAATTAGAGTTAGTCGACTCAGATGATCCTTTAGAAGCAGGTTTGGATTTGTTGGTTAGCCCGCCCGGAAAAAGATTACAGTCAATAACCCTTCTCTCTGGAGGAGAGCAGGCCCTCACAGCTTTGTCTTTAATATTTGCAGTGTTCTTAACTAGTCCCGCTCCAATTTGCATCTTAGATGAGGTTGATGCTCCCCTGGATGATGCAAACGTGACCAGATTTTGTAACCTGCTAGAAGAACTCAATAAAATTACCAATACTAGATTTGTAATTGTAACTCACCATGCACTTACGATGTCCAAAATGAATAGATTATATGGCGTTACCATGCCGGAAAAAGGAGTAAGTCAATTAGTAGCTGTTGATCTTCAAAAAGCAGAAGAATTAGTGGCATAAACTAAATGAAAGAATTGAAAGATATTTCAACTCGCCTAAAAAGTGCAAAGAAAAAATTTAGCAAAGTTTACAATAACAAACCTGAGCCTTCTGGCTCCTCTTTGCTCGGAGTTGCATTTAAAATGAGCACGGAATTAGTAGCTGCGGTATTAATAGGCACATTTATTGGCTTTATTTTAGATAGTTGGTTTGATACTAAACCAATATTAATAATAATATTTTTTTTAATGGGAGTTGCGGCTGGAATAACAAACGTATTTAGATCTGCAAAAAATATGCAAAAACACAAGGAATAAACCATGGCAACTAACCCGATGCACCAATTTCATGTTTATAGAATAGGACCAGAAATTAAGTTTGGAAGCTATGATATTTCGTTCACAAATGCCAGCCTATTTATGGTTATAAGCGCAACCCTGATATTAATCTTTCTATTTTTATCATCTAAAAAAAAATCCATTGTTCCGGGGAAGATTCAATTAATATCCGAATTGACTTATCAATTTGTTTCTAAAATGATAAGTGACACCGCGGGATCAAAAGCAAAACCATACTTTCCATTTATATTTACGCTTTTTATATTTGTATTATTTTGCAACATGATAGGAATGTTGCCTTATGCTTTTACGGTAACCAGTCATATAATTGTAACATTTATACTTGCCTCAATTATATTCGTTGGAGTTACAATTATTGGATTTATAAAACATGGAATAGGATACTTAAAACTTTTTGTTCCAAGTGGTGTTCCAATTGTTTTGCTACCTCTAATCGTTATAATTGAAATAATTTCATATTTAAGCAGACCTGTTAGTCTATCAGTTAGGTTGTTCGCGAATATGATGGCAGGACATACGATGCTAAAAGTATTTGGAGGGTTTGTTATAAGTTTAGGATTGTTGGGTGGTTGGCTGCCACTTAGCTTTTCTGTTGCTCTTACTGGCTTGGAAATCTTGGTTGCATTTCTTCAAGCTTACGTATTTGCAATATTGACATGCATCTATTTAAATGATGCATTAAATCTTCACCATTAAAAACAAAGGAGGAAAAATGGAGTTAGAAGCAGCTAAAATGATAGGAGCCGGTCTAGCGGCAATTGCCCTTGCTGGTGCAGGAGTAGGAATAGGATTAATATTTGGAAATTATTTGTCTGGAGCGATGAGAAATCCTTCAGCGGCTCAAAAACAATTTCCAAACTTATTACTTGGGTTTGCGTTGGCAGAAGCTACCGGCTTATTTGGTCTTGTTGTTGCGTTAATTATCTTGTTTGCTTTTTAGTTTTTTTTGAAAAGCATAAAACTTATGAAACGAGTTTTTTTTATCGCTTTTGTTCAAAGCGCTATATTTTCTAGCAAATCTTTGGGCGCTGAGGAGGGTATGCCTCAGCTAAACCCGGAGTTTTGGTTTTCTCAAACTTTTTGGTTAGTTTTGGTTTTTGTAATACTTTATTTAATTATTTGGAAAAGAATTTTGCCAAAAATTACTGATAATTTAGAAAATAGAAAAAAAACTATTTCGAGTGATTTGGAAGAAGCTCAAAACCTAAAAAAACTTGCTGAGGAAAGATACAAAGAATATAAAAAATTAATCAATGATGCTAAAAATGAAGCTGGAAAAATCATATCTGAAAGTAAATTAAAATTAGATCAAGATTTGAATAATAAGAAAATAGAAATACAAAAGGAAATTGATAGAGAAATTAATGATGCGGAAAAAGAAATTAACAATTTTAAAAAAAAATCATTAAAAAGTGTTTCTAAAATTTCAAAAGAAATTTCTTCTGAAGTTATAAAAAAAATTTTAAATACTGAAATAAATGAGAGTAATTTATCAGCAATCGTGGAGGAAGTGTCTCAAAAGAGATTAAAAAATAATTTACGATGAATTTCGATGCAACATTTTGGGTGGCTATTTCGTTTATTTTATTTGTCGCGCTAATTTTTTATTTTAAAATTCCTATAGTTGTAAATGCAGCTTTGTTCAAACAAATAAATGAAATTAAAAAAGAACTTGATGAAGCTGAAAAATTAAAAGACGATGCTAAAAATTTATTAGGTGAATATGAAAATAAAATTTCAAAAAGCAAAAATGAAATAAAAACAATTATTGATCATGCATCGAAGGAAAGTGAAAAAAATATTTTGGAAACAACAAAAAAATTTCATTCTGCAATGGATAGGAAAAAAAATTCGATGAATTTAAAAATAGAATTAATGAAAAACGAAGCTTTTAAAGAAGCAAAAGATAACTCGATTGATATTGCCCTTGAATCTGTAGAAAAAATAATTTCTTCTTCAATAGATGGAAAAAAATTAGATAAACTATTTAATGATGATTTGCTTAGGGCAAAAGAAGTTTTAAAAAAACTTTGATTTTATTAAAAAAATTAATTTTTTCATTCTTTAAATTTTTTTAATAGTTAAAAAAAATGAAAAATAACATAAATATTTATTTGGCATCTCCGAGAGGATTTTGTGCTGGAGTTGATAGAGCTATTCAAATCGTTGAAAAAGCAATAAAAAAATTTGGCCCTCCTATTTATGTTAGACATGAAATTGTTCATAACAAACATGTGGTGGAA
>CAZKXT010000021.1:0-8092 GCA_964556965.1 uncultured Alphaproteobacteria bacterium
CATCAAAAGAATAGTCAGCAAATTCTAAACATTCCTTAGGACCATTTGACCAAAGGTATCTGTACATGCTATTGGGAACAGGATCGCCATATTGATCAGATCCGGTTCTCCAAGAGTAATTCCACAATCCTCCCCAGTCACTCTGTTTTTCAAATGCAACTATTTCAGGTATTTTTTCTCCTTTTTTCTCCGCTTGCTCAAAAGCTCTTAGCATTGAAAGACCGCATGGCCCTGTTCCGATTATTGCAACTTTTGTCATATTTTTTTTATTTTTGTTTAATATTTTACAATTAAAATATAAAAAGTAAAATATAATTTAATTCATGTTTGAGCCAGAATAAGTTGATTTTTTGTAGAATAAAAAATGTCTAGTTTAGAATTGCTAATTGTTGAAGGAAATACCAGAAAAGAAAATTTGAATTTCAAAGAAGCTGGATGCGTTCCTCAATCAAAAAATTTTGAAGAGCAAATTAAATCCATAATACCTAATTGTAAAATAGATATTGTTGAGCCTGGAGATGAAATTGGTGTTAACAAAATCATTGGAAAATTAAATAGATACAATGGGATTATTTTTACTGGAAGCACTTTGAGAATAAATGAAGAAAGTGAAGAAGTTAAGAAACATATCAAATTTGTAAAAAAATGTTTTGAGAAAGAAAAAAAGATTTTTGCCGCTTGTTGGGGGCTCCAAGTAACTGCTATTGCAGCAGGAGGCAAATGCAGAACTTCTCCCAAAGGACCTCATGTTGGAATAGCACAAAACATAGAAATAAATGAAAATGGAAGAAAAGATAAACTTTATTCTACCAAACCAGAAAAGTTCACCACTCCAGCATTTAATTATGATGAGGTTGTTGTTCCTCCCAAAAACTCCGTCTTGCTAGCAAGTAATTCTATAAACAAATACCAGGCATTGTATTTCAAAGTTGGTAAATCGGAAATTTGGGGATTACAATATCACCCTGAAATACCTTACGACTATATGATCAAATTAATTAAACACCGATCAAAAAATTTAATTGAAAAAAAAATTTTTAAAGATTCTAATGAAATTTTGAAACATATTGAATTAATCCAAAAAGAAAACTCTAAATTAAAAGATAGTGTGCGGGTTACCGAATTAAAAAATTGGCTAGAGTTTATATAAAACTAAACTCCAATATAACCATCTTCCAAAGCTGAATCTGTAATCGCGTGATAAAAAGATTCTGAAAAACTTCTCAAACAAAATAAATTAAAAGTATCAGGATCATCATCAACCATATCAACAAATATGGTTATCCCGTGAAAAACACTTCCGGCGCAGTTATCTTTTTTAAAATCATCAAAATTTAGAGGACACCCTTTTTTTAAAACTTCCTTGGCGTTGTTGCCTTTAATTTCAATCACCGACCTTGATTGAGACAGGTCTGTTACTGCAAAATCTTCTGTATTAAAACTTTCTTTGACCATATCTGTTATATTTGGTTTGCTCGAAGTTACGATCCAAATTCGAGGTCCAGACCACATTACGCGAGTTTGATTATATGTTAGATCTGAATTTGAATTAACTGTAAGACTAGTTGTTGGAAGTTTCAATCCATCAATGCCTTTTGGTTCAATTTTCGATTTTTTATATTGCACAATTTGAAATATTTTCAATTTTGAATTCGCTGAAATTTTAAGCAAATTAGACTCTTCTTGTTTGTGATGATTTCCAAACACACCTTTCTTATGAATATCTCTTAAAGGAGGAACTCCGCTCATGATCTTACCCTTTCCCCTTTTGGATCAACATAATGTGAAGAAACAATCTCCACAGGAATGTTTTTGTTTTTCAATGGAGAAACAGCATATAATTTTTGCCCTATCATATTTTTACCGTTTTTAAGAATGGCTAAAGAGAAAGGGTTGTTGTATTCAACGCTCCAACAAGATGCGGAAACATGCCCAAGTTTTGGATTTGGTAAAGAAGCATTGCCATCTAAAACTAAATGAGATCCTTCTGGTATAGTTGTTTTTTTATCTAGCGGGACAACTCCTACAATTTTTTCTCTACTCGGATTAATAAAAGCTTCTCGATTGAGAGATCTTTTTCCAATAAAATCCTTTTTTTTGCTAAGCATACCTTCTAAAGAAAGATCGTGTGCAATTGTTCTTCCATCAATTTCCGATCCTGCTACATGGCCCATTTCTATTCTGAGTGTTGAAAGCGCTTCTGTACCATAAGGTTCTATGTTCAGTTCTTGTCCAAGGTCCATTACTCTTTCCCACATGTACAAACCATAATGCGACTCCACATTAATTTCGTAGGCAAGCTCTCCGGAAAAAGAAATTCTAAAAATTCTCGCAGGAATATCATCTAATTTTGATTCTACGTAACCCATGAAAGGCAATTTCTCATTTGATACATCTAGGTTGGGAAAAATTTTCTCTAATAATTCTCTAGAATTAGGACCCGCTAAAGCAGCTCCGGCCCATTGTTCTGTTGTAGAGACAACGTTCACATCTAATTCTGGCCAAACAACTTGAAGATAATATTCTAAATGAGCTAGTACATTGACTGCTTGCGCTGTTGTTGTTGTCATATGAAAATGGTTTTCAGATATTCTGGTGGTTGTGCCATCGTCAAAAACCATTCCATCTTCTCTTAACATTACACCATACCTGGCTTTTCCTACAGGGAGCTTCATCCATCCATTAGTATAAACTCTATTTAAAAATTCTGCTGTGTCTGGTCCTTTAATATCTATTTTTCCCAAAGAAGTAACATCACATATTCCAACATTTTTTCTTACATTAGCAGCTTCACGTTTGGCCGCTTCCTGCAAAGTTTCGTTTCCTTTTTTATAATACCTAGGTCTTATCCATAATCCAGCATCAACAAAAACTGCATTGTTGTCTTCATGCCATTGATTGATGGGAGATTTTCTTGTAGGTCGATAATGTTTTCCTACCTCTCTTCCCACAATTGCTCCGATAGTAATGGGAGTATATGGAGGTCTAAAAGTAGTATGTCCAACCTCAGGTACAATTTTGCTTTCTAAATTTGACACAAGCTGCAATCCATTTAGATTACTTGTTTTTCCCTGATCTGTTGCCATCCCTAAAGTAGTATATCTTTTAACATGTTCGATAGATCGATAACCTTCTCTCAGTGCCAATTCTATATCTGAAACAGCAACATCATTTTGAAAATCGACAAACCTTTTGTAAGTTTTATTTTTAAGTAATGGCATGCACCAAAATTTTTCATGTTTGTCGTTATTTTTCTCAACGGAGTTCGGCACATTAACTTTAATGTCTTTTTTTGTTATTCTGTTGGATGCTTCAAAACCATGTTTAAAACCTTCTTCCAGAGATTGTTTTAAAGTTGTTGTTCCACAAGCACCTCCAATACTAATTTCTCTCTGTTTAGATTTGTCAGGAACAAATGCGTCTATATCTTTGCTGAATTTCAATTTATTTCCTGACTGGGAAGATAAATGTACGGTTGGCGTCCAATTTCCTGACACACAAATAGAATCACAGGGTATTGTTTCTGTATTTTCATACCCAGATTTATCAGAGTTGAGTTTTCCAATTAAAGCTTTTTTAACTTTTCTATATCCACTGGTATTTATAACTCCATGCGAAAACCTAATATCAATATTTAAATTTTTAGCTTCTTCAACTATAGAACCATTGGATCTTGATCTTGTATCAAGAATTATTGGATTGATATTATTTTTCTTAAATTCGATTGCTGTATCATATGCTGTATCGTTATTAGTAAATATGATTGGGTTTTTGCCAACAAGAACACCATAGACTTTCATGTATTCCTTTGCTCCAGATGCTAAAAAAATTCCTGGTCGGTCATTATTTCCAAATATAATTGGACGCTCAATTGATCCTGTGGAAAGAATTACTTCCTTGCTTCTTATGTACCAAAGTTTTTGTCTGGGTGTATACTTGTTACGATTAGGAATATGATCTCCTGTTTTTTCACACATCACCATCATATTATGATCGTAATAACCAAAAACCTGAGACCTATTTTTAACTGCTACATTTGGCATTGATTTAAGCTCTTTAATTGTGTCGTTTGCCCAATCCTTTCCTTTTTTGTTTCCAATATTTACATCGTCTGTAAGCAAACTTCCTCCTAACTGAGTTTTGTCTTCTGCTAATATTACTTTAGCTCCGTTTTTTGCAGCCGCTAATGCACTTGATAACCCGGCGGGTCCAGATCCTACTACCAGAACATCGCAAAATTCAAATTTGTGCTCATACCTATCAGGATCAGGTTTAAGTGGAGCAATTCCTAAACCAGCCGTCCTTCTGATGATCGGTTCATAAATTTTATACCAAAAATTTTTTGGCCACATAAAAGTTTTGTAATAAAAACCTGCAGGAAAAAATCTTTGTAAAAAATTATTTATTGCACCAACGTCAAAAAAAACTGAAGGCCAACAATTTTGGCTCTTTGCAATTAAACCTTCTACTAATTCAATTTCTGTAGCATTAGCATTAGGTTCAGTTTTGGATCCTTTGTATAATTGAACTTTCGCATTAGGCTCATCTACCCCGGCACCAAAAAAACCTCTTGGTCTATGATATTTAAAACTACGCCCAACAAGATGTACGCCATTTGCAATTAAAGCTGACGCCAATGTGTCACCTTTGTAACCAAAGTATTTTTTTCCATTAAAAGTGAAAGAAATTTTAATATTTCGATCTACCAACCCACCTTTTGTTAATCTATATTTTTGTGTCATTATCTATTTAACTCTTGTCTAGTTTAGAAGTTTCTAAAATTTCATGAGTAAATGTATTTCGTGATACCTTAAACCACTGCCTGCATCCTGAAACATGGTGCCACAATTCATTATGATCTCCTTTAGGATTTTCTCTGTAATATACAAAATTATCCCATTCTAGATCTGAAACTTCCGCACCAAGCTTTGGTCTTTTTGCAGTAGAATCTCCGCCATAAGAAAATTCATTTTGAGATCGTTTACCACAGTATGGACATTTAATTTCTAACATCTTCTACCCTATCCAAGTTTTTGTTCCGACACCTTTTTCATCTAGAAGATGTCCTGTATTAAATCTGTTTAAGCTAAATTTTGAATTAAGTTCATGCACTTGATCTTGTGCAATTGTGTGTGCAAAAGTCCAACCCGAAATAGGTGTTGCTTTAAATCCGCCGTAGCACCAGCCACAATTTAAATATACTCCGTGAATATGTGTTTTGTCTATTATTGGAGAACCGTCCATGGACATATCCATTAACCCGCCCCATGTTCGTAACATTTTTAATCTACTAAGATTGGGCAACATCGCAACACCTTCTGACAAAACATGTTGGATCGTTGGAAGATTTCCTCTTTGAGCATAACTATTATATCCATCCAAATCTCCTCCCATAACCATTTCCCCTTTATCAGATTGACTACAATAAAAATGTCCCGCACCAAATGTTACAACATGATCAAGAAGTGGTTTTACTGGTTCGGAAACGCACGCTTGAAGAATATGAGATTCTATTGGTAATTTCATGTTTAGTTTATTTGCCAAGAGCGATGTGCTTCCAGCAACGCACAATCCTACTTTGTTTGTTTTAATATTTCCTCTGGAAGTTTGTACGCCAATTAATTTTCCATTCTGAATATCAAATCCTGTCACTTCACAATGTTGAATAATATCAACTCCCATTGAATCAGCTTTTCTCGCATAACCCCAAGCTACACCATCGTGTCTTGCGGTTCCTCCTCTTGGTTGCATTAAAGCTCCAAAGATTGGAAATCTTGCGGACTCAGAAAAGTCAGCAAATGGAATCATTTTTTTTACCTCTTCCCGATTTAACATAACGGCATCAATACCATTAAGCCTCATAGAATTACCTCTACGAGCATAGACATTTAGTTGTGCGTCAGAGTGTGCAAGATTAATTATTCCTCTTGGTGAATACATTACATTGAAATTTAATTCTTGAGATAAGTTTTCCCAAAGTTTCATCCCTTGTTCATAAAAAAGTCCGTTGGCATCCCACATATAATTCGATCTTAAAATTGTAGTATTTCTTCCAACGTTACCGCCTCCAATCCAACCTTTTTCTAAAACAGCCACCTTGGTAATATTGTGCTCCTTGGCTAAATAGTAAGCTGTGGCAAGCCCGTGTCCACCCCCACCAATAATGACAACATCATATTGTTTCTTTGGCTCAGGATCCTTCCAAGCCACTTCCCAATTTTTGTGGTTATTCAAAGCATTTCTTATCAAACTAAAAATAGAATATTTTTGCATTTTTCTAAGTTTATCCCAACATTTGTAATTTTTCTAATCGTAAATTTGATGTATACATACTAGACTTTTTTATATATAGGAATGCCGATGAACAGAGTAAAATCTGATATTGAGATAGCAAGAGCTGCAAAAATGAAACCTATAGGTGAGGTTCTTGCGAAAGCTAAGGTTCCTGACCACCCTTTCTCTTTTAGTCCTATGGGACGTCATATAGCAAAATTGAATTTAGAATACATTTCTACATTGAAAGAAAGAAAAAGTGATTTAATTTTAGTCACTGCCATAACACCCACTCCTGCTGGCGAAGGAAAAACTACAACATCTGTAGGGCTGAGTGATGGACTAAATAAAATAGGAAAAAATTCCATTGTATGTTTGAGAGAACCCAGCTTGGGTCCTTCCTTTGGAATGAAAGGTGGAGCTGCTGGTGGTGGTTATGCTCAAGTTGTGCCTATGGAACAAATCAATTTACATTTTACTGGCGACTTTCATGCTATAACTTCTGCTCATAATCTTTTGTCTGCTTTAATCGATAACCACATTTATTGGGGAAACAAATTAAATATAGACGTTGAAAACATTGTTTGGAAGCGCGTAGTTGATTTGAATGATAGAGCGCTTCGATCTATTAAAATTAATCTTGGAAAATTGAAAAATAATATTCCACGTAATGACGGATTTGACATAACTGTGGCATCAGAAGTTATGGCGATTTTTTGTTTGTCAAATAGCCTAGAAGACTTGGAAAAAAAAATAGGCGATATCACTATTGCTTATACGAAAGATAAAAAACCAATTTACGCAAAAGATTTAAATGCTCATGGACCAATGACAGTGTTATTAAAAGACGCGATCAGACCAAATATGACTCAAACGTTAGAAAACAATCCGGCTATCATACATGGTGGTCCGTTTGCAAATATTGCTCATGGATGTAATTCTATTATTGCTACAAAAACTGCACTAAAGTTGTCTGATTATGTTGTTACTGAAGCAGGCTTTGGAGCAGATCTCGGTGCTGAAAAGTTTATTAACATTAAGTGTAGAAAAGCGGGCATTCAACCAAGCTGTGTAGTGCTTGTTGCAACTATCAGAGCTTTGAAAATGCACGGAGGTGTTGAGAAAGATGATTTAAAAAAAGAAAATTTAGAAGCTTTGAAAAAGGGAATGCCAAACCTTGAAAGGCATATTAAAAATATTAAAAAATTTGGATTAGATCCTGTAGTTGCTATTAATCATTTTATTACAGATACAGATAAAGAAGTGCTGTTAATCAAAGAAGAATGCGCAAAACTTGGTGCGAAAGTAAGCCTTTGCAAACATTGGTCTGAAGGAGGAGAAGGAACAAAAGAGCTTGCAAATCAAGTGGTAGATATTTGTAAAAAAAATAATAAGAAAAACTTCAGATATTTGTATGATGATGAAAAATCCATTGTTGAAAAAATAGAAACAATTGCAAAAGAAATTTACGGTGCGGGCAGCATCGAAATAGATGAAACGGCTAAAAACCAAATAAAAACAATTGAATCACAGGGATTTAAAAAATTTCCTATTTGTATAGCAAAAACACAATATAGTTTTTCAACAGATTCGAAGTTGAAAGGAGCTCCTTCTGGACATGTGTTGCAAATAAGAGAAGTTAAACTATCTAGTGGAGCACAATTTGTTGTGGTAATATGTGGAAGTATAATGACAATGCCTGGTCTTCCAAAAGTACCCGCTGCTAACTCTATCAAATTAAACAAAAAAGGTGAGACCGAGGGTTTGTTTTAATCAAAATGAAAACAATTGTTTCAAGTTGGAACGAATGGGATCCTTT
>CAZKXT010000022.1:0-3053 GCA_964556965.1 uncultured Alphaproteobacteria bacterium
TTACTGCTACAAGATTACCTTTTGTGGTGTAGTCGTAAGCTGCATCAGGATTTTCAGCTATTACTTTTACTGGTGCAGCTACACCAGGTGAATAGGCAAGTGCCAAATCTCTTTGTGTTGACATTGGCTTAGAGGAATTAATTTCAATTTTTCCTGATTTACCACTATTGTGATAATCCAAAGCTTCCTGATCTGTGTATTTATCTATTTTTGACTTTTTCTTCATTTTAAAACCAAGTATCTTACAATTGTCACAAAATTAAGGCTTATGTGTCAAGATGAACTTAATAGCATCAACCTCAACATTTAGTTTTTTTACTCTAATTAGTAGAGTGTTAGGGTATTTTAGAGACATACTCATTGCGATTTTTCTTGGAACCAGCATATATGCTGATGCTTTCTTTGTTGCTTTTAGAATACCAAACACTTTCAGAAGGCTTCTTTCAGAAGGTACTTTTAACGCAGCGTTTGTACCAAGTTATGCTGGACTTGTAGCAAAAAACAAATTACTTGCACAAAGTTTTGCAAAAAACATTTTTAATTTTCTTTTTGTTGGACTTTTACTAATTATTTTAGTTGCAGAAATTTTTATGCATCAAATTGTATTTGTTCTAGCGCCAGGTTTTAGTGATAATTTAGAACTTGTTAATTTAACGACCAAATTATGTAGAATTACTTTTCCATTCTTATTTTTTGTGTGTCTCGCATCTTTTTTTTCTGCAATTCTGAACACTCACAATAAATTTGGTTTTGCTGCTGCAATTCCTATTATTTTAAATGTTATTTTAATATCTTCGCTATTAATTTCGAAATATATAGATTTACCAGAGGTTGAGCTTTTGTCTTATGCTGTAACTTTTGCGGGACTAGTGCAATTTATATCTTTAATTTTTTATACAAAAAAATATTTTAAATTTTCAATAGAATTTAAATTATATATGAATAAAAAATTAAAATTTTTTTTCAAAAAATTATTACCAAGTGTTTTATCATCTGGTGTTGTGCAAATTAATATATTGATCGGAACTATTATTGCGTCATTTCAATCAGGTGCAGTTTCATACCTATATTATGCGGATAGACTTTATCAAATTACTCTTGCAATAGCAGGAATTGCTGTTGGAACTGTAATTTTACCGGAACTATCAAAAAAAATTAAACTTAATAATTACAAGTTAGCTCAAGATTTGCAAAGTAGGTCAATAAATTTATGTTTATTCATTTCATTGCCTGCTGCGGTAGGTTTGTACATAGCATCATATGATATTGTAAATGCATTATTTGGATATGGATCTTTTACCGAGACAAGTGTAAAAAATACTTCTGCTGCCCTCAAATTTTTTGCCATAGGCATACCAGCATTTGCACTTCTAAAAATTTTTTCAAGTTTTTATTTTGCACGCAACAATACTCAAACACCATTTCACCTTTCAGCTATCGTTGTTGTAATTAATCTTGTTTTAAGCATTTATTTGTTTCGTATAATTGGCTTCATTGCAATTCCAATTGCCACAACCATATCAACCTGGATTATAGTTTTTGCTTATATTTTCAAATTTATAGAAAAAGATATTCACAAATTTGATAACATTTTTTTCAGAAAAATAATTAAAATGTTTCTATCAAGTACGTTAATGGCCATTTTTTTAATTTACATAATTTCATTTTTAGCAGATAAATTAATTTATGGCAGTTCATTAAAAATATTATATTTATTTTTAATCGTTGGATTGTCTATTGTGGTATACTTTTTAATATCCATTTTGATTGGATCTATAAAGTTTGGTAGGAAAAAAAATATTATTATATGACAAAAAAGAGAGTATTTTCTGGTGTGCAGCCAACTGGCAATTTGCATTTAGGAAATTATTTAGGAGCAATAAAAAATTTTGTAAATTTACAAGGAAAATTTGAGTGTATTTATTGTGTTGTAGATTTACATGCAATTACAGTTTGGCAGAATCCAGCTGAACTCAAAAAAAATATTTTAGAAACAGTTGCAACTTTTATAGCCTCAGGATTGGATGTGAAAAAAAATATTTTATTTAATCAGGCTAGCGTTTCAGCTCATTCAGAACTTGCGTGGATATTTAATTGTGTTTCTAGGTTGGGCTGGTTAAATCGCATGACACAGTTTAAAGAAAAAGCCGGTTCTCAGAAAGAAAGAGCGAGCGTTGGGCTTTATGTGTATCCAAATTTAATGGCTTCCGATATTTTAATTTATAGAGCCACACATGTTCCTGTTGGAGAGGATCAAAAACAGCATTTAGAGCTGTGTAGAGATATTGCTCAGAAATTTAATAATGATTTTAATACGAAATTCTTTCCTTTAACTGAACCTTTAATACCAGAAACTGAATCTAGAATTATGAGTTTAAGAGATGGAAAAAAAAAGATGAGTAAGTCTGATGAATCGGATTTTAGCAGAATAAATTTAACAGACGATCCAGATTTAATAAGTCAAAAAATAAAAAAAGCCAAAACAGATAGTGCCCCAATACCACCAGATCTCAAAGAACTTAACAAAAGACCTGAAGCTCTTAATCTTATTCAAATTTATTCAAGCCTTAACAAATTGCAGATGGAAAAAGTTTTAAATGAATTTGGTGGAAAAAATTTTTCAGAATTTAAGGTTAAACTTGCTGATTCTCTAATAGATTCAATTTGTCCCATTGGCAAAAAAATTAAAGAGTATTTAAATGATTCAAAATATCTCGAAAAAGTTTTAATTGAGGGCAGTCAAAAAGCCAGTGAAATTGCAACCAAAAATTTAGCAGAAATTTACGACATTATTGGCTTAAAAAAGTTCACTTGAAATTAAATATTTAAATTGTATAACCTTTATAGATGCTAGTAGAGACAGTAGAGACACCAAATCCAAATTCGTTAAAATTTATTCCTAATATGACTGTTTCAGAAATAGGACCGGTAGAGGTATTTAAAGATACAGAAGATAAAAAAATACCCCTAGCAAACAACATCTTGGCGATTGAGGGAGTTACTTCAATTTTTTTTGGAGATGATTTTATAAGTGTTAATAAAAAAGAACCAGT
>CAZKXT010000022.1:3153-7655 GCA_964556965.1 uncultured Alphaproteobacteria bacterium
ATGAGCAAAAAAGAAGAAAAAAAAATATTTTCATCGTACAGAAGTCAGCTTATATATTTATCTAAGTTGTATGGTGTTGTAGAAGTTAAAAGTTATGCAAGAAGCAGCAAAAGATTAACTACATCTCAATTAGAGTTATTATTAATAAAAAATAAAATTAAACTTCCAGAAAATAGATCTAATTCAAAGGTTATAGCAAGACAAGAGTTGAAGGAAAAAACATTAACTAATGTTTATCTTTCAATTTGTTTTTTATTTTTTCTTGGTGCATTAATTGGAAGCAGACCCTATATCAAGAGTATTACTAATGAAGTTAAATTTACTCATATTACAGGAGAGTATTCGCAGCCTAAAATTCAAAAAGAACTAAAAAAAGAAAAGAAAGAAGAAGCGGTTCTACCAAAAGAAGAAGAAACGGAAGAAAATTTACAGGAAAACACAGTTAGTCTTAATTCAGAAACAACCATTAATCTATTTACTGATTTAGAATATACTTTGGAAAGAGTCAGAGCTGGTCAACAGGTTAAACCTATATATTTTACTAAATTACCCAAAGATCTAAAAGCGCTTGGCGACACCACAAAAAAGAAAGAGCTTTTTATTCAGATTGTCTTGCCTTTAATTTTAGCTGAAAATCAAAAAATCCTAGAGGACAGAGAAAAGCTTTTCAAAATATTAGAGAAAAGTTTTAACTCAATTGGAGAGCGAGTCTGGTTAAAAAGGCGATTTAAAGAATATAAAATTGAAGATTCTGATTTAGCAGAATTAAAAACTAGAATGGACATAATACCTGTTTCATTAGCTATTGCTCAAGCAGCCATAGAAAGTGGTTGGGGTACGTCTAGGTTTGCATTAGAAGGTAATGCTTTATTTGGTCAGTGGACATGGGGCAAAAAAGGTATCGAACCTAAACAAAAAGATGCTAATAAAAAATTTAAGATCTTAAATTTTCAAATTTTAAGGGCTTCAGTTAGAGCATATAAAAATAATCTTAATACCAATAATGGCTACAAAGAATTCAGAGAGGCTAGAGCATTACTTCGACAAAATGATGAAAAAATAAGCGGTTTAAAATTGGCAAAATATCTTTTTAGATATGCGGCAACAGGCAAAGAATATACAGCAAGCCTTGAAAAATCTATTAAGATAAATTCTTTGGATGATTTTGACGAAGCTAAGTTGCTGACTGCTAAGAGTGTTAAGGGAGTTGATTTATAAAAGCTAATTTTCTTCTAGTACATATTGAATACCGAGCCATCTCCATTTTCCATTTTTATCCATTAAAGAACAATTAATTCTCCCTCTCTCAGTTGTAAACTTTCCTCTTAATTTAATACTAATTTCATTATCATTTATAAAATTAATATTAGATTTTTCCCATTTGTCCTCTTCGTTTGAATAACAACTCATATTTTTAATATTTATTAAATTTTTGAAAAAAATAATTTTAACGTCCGGAGGATTTTGGCTTGCAGTGAGATATTTATTTTCTGGAATAATTTTTTCATAGGGAAATGGGAGAAAATTTATAACAGATTTAAATCTATCAATATCACCGTATTTTTCATTGATTGGAAAACGAGGCAGTTCATAATTATTAGAACTAAAATTAATTACACCAGAATGTTGACCGACAGCGTATTTAAATCCTAAATTTTCTACTATTTTTATTAAATCAATATCATACTCTCCAAATGGATAAGAAAAAATATCTGGTTCTATATTCAAATTTTTTTTTAAAATTTTTATTGACGTTTTTATATCATTAATTATTTCATTTTTTTTCATATTGAGGAGATATTCATGTGAATGGCTGTGGTTTCCAATTTTTGCAAATTTAAATTCAGAAATTTCTTTAAGTTGTTCCCAATCCATGTATCCATGTGATCCAACATTTTCGGTATTAATAAATAAAATGAATGGAATTTTATTTTCTTTAAAAATTGGCCAAGCATTTTCGTAAAATGAAAGAAATCCATCATCAATTGTGAGCAAGATTGATTTTTCCGAAAAAGATTTTTGATCCATTATATTTTTAAATTCATCAAAGCTAATAATTTTTAGACCACTTTTTGTTATTTCTTCAACATGTTTTTTAAAAACGTCTAATTTTATATTTGTGGAAGGATATTTTTGTTCATTGAATCGATGATACATTAAAGTTAATATTCCTAAGTCTTTTTGTAATTTAATATCTGAAAGAGATTTTGAAGAAAGTATAGAAATTGATAAAATCAATATTATGAGTTTTTTAATCATAGATCTAAGCACACAACCTGGAAATTTAATTCTTAAAATTAAAAATAATTTATTTTATAAAGTTTTGCAAAAGGATAATCATTCCAATGATATTTTGATGCTTGAAATACTAAGTTTGTTTAAAAAAAATAAAAGAAAACTCAATAATATTTCAAAAATATTTGTAAATCTGGGTCCTGGAAGTTTTTCAGGAATACGAGGCTCTATAGCCACTAGTCAAGGAATAAGCTTGGCATCAAAAATCCATGTATTTGGATATAGTTCTTTTCAACTTTTACGTTCTAGTTTTCATCAAAAAATTAAACCTTACGGTTTTTTAATTAAAATAAATAATAACTACTTTTTTCAGCCCGATAAAAAAGTCAATAAATTTGGAATAGTGAAAAAACTTTCAAGAGATATGATAATAAATATTTTAAAAAAAAATATTATTGTAAGTTCGCTTAACTATTCACAAAATACTGATCCTGAAATATTACAGTCTAAAAATTTCAAGCTGATCAAGGTTAATTATAATAAACTTGAATTATTATATAATAATAACTTGTTGCAAAAAAAATTTATTAAGCCATTATATGTTTAAAAATGAAAGATACTTTAGAAGAACTTTGTAAAAAAAAAGGAGTTAGACTAACAGAGCAAAGAAAAGTCATAGCTCAGGTTATGGCTTCATCTTCAGACCATCCCGATGTGGATGAACTTCACAAAAGAATTAACAAGATAGATTCAAAAATTAGTATAGCCACAGTATATAGAACAGTTAAATTATTTGAGGAAGCAGGTGTTGTTTCTAAGCATGATTTTAAAGGGGGAAAGGCTCGATATGAAAAATCTCCAGAGGAACATCATGACCATCTAATTGATGTAAATAGCGGAGAAATTATCGAATTTGTTGATGAAGATATTGAGCTTTTACAAAAAAAAGTTGCAGATAAACTTGGCTATACACTTGTTGATCATAGATTAGAATTATACGGAACAAAAAAAAATAAATAAATCTTGAAGTAAATAATAATTTCTTATTTTTTCTGAATATTAGAGCGCAATGTTAAATATATTTAAAATTTTAATACTATTTTTAGGATTATCTTATTTAATTGTCCTGGTTGGTCTTTATACTTTTCAAAGAAACTTATTGTACGAACCGAGCGAAAATAATTATTTGGATGGAGAAACTTTATCTGCAGATATAAAAGAGGTATACATTTTAACATCAGACAATTATTCTCTTAAAGGTTGGTATCATTTTAAAAATAAAAATTATAAAACTTTATTATTTCTTCATGGAAATGCTGGAGTTTTAGGGAATAGAATTCACAAATTAAATAAATTAAAAGATTTGAATATAAATTTCTTAATTTTTGCTTGGAGAGGTTTTAGTGGGAATTCAGGATCTCCTAGTGAACGAGGTTTGTACGATGATGCCAACAGCGCAATTAAGTGGTTAAATCAAGAAGGCGTAAAAGATCAAGAGATCGTTTTATATGGAGAATCTTTAGGATCCGCAGTGGCTGTTGAAATTGCTCAACATGAAAGTTTTGCCGGAATTATTTTAGAGTCGCCATTTACTTCAATGATAGATGTTGGGAGACATTATTATCCATATGTTCCAGTCAAATTAATTTTAAAGGATAAATTTGAGACTAAGAAAAAAATAAAAAACATAAATTTTCCATTATTAGTGATGCATGGAAAATTAGATAAGGTTGTGCCATTTGTTATGGGAAAAAGAATATTTGATTTAGGTAATCAACCTAAATTCTATTTTTTTCCCAATTATGACGATCATATGATGAATTATGATCAAAACCTTCTAAATGCGGTAAATAAATTTTTGACAGGTTTAAATTAAGTCACAATTCAAACAAACAACTTTCACAAACACAATTTATAGTTTAATTTATGAAAAAATTTTTAGTTTACTTTTTATTTTTTACTTTCTTCTTTAATATTGAAGGAAACTCAGCTGAAAAAAATCCAAATATCAATAATTACGAAGATATATTTAATATAGGACAAATGTTATCACATGATAAAAAATTTACATTGTTTTTCAAAACAAGAGAGAAAGCTGTTTTGGCCAAAGGAGAAGGTTTTAATTATATTACCGACTATCCGCAAGATCTTTATATTTTATTTAATGACAGTAGCAAAATTAAACCTCTTATAACGTATGATTGGTTTCCAAAAACAGTAAAAAAATTAAATCCAAATTTAAATTTACCTGTATTTCCTGAAGACTA
>CAZKXT010000023.1:0-6255 GCA_964556965.1 uncultured Alphaproteobacteria bacterium
ACCATTTCTCCAGCCTGAACATTGTCCAATCCATATATTCTAGCAATACCATCTCCAACTGAAAGCACTTGGCCAACTTCAGTTACCTCAGCCTTGTCACCAAAACTTTTAATTTGCTCCTTTATTATTTTTGTTATTTCTGAAGGATTTATTTCCATACTTTTAACTCCTCATAGCCTCTTTAAGTCTTCTTAATTTTCCCTTTAAAGAAGTATCTACCATGATACTTCCTATCTGAACTATTAATCCTCCTAGAAGCGAAGGATCATACTTATACTTAAATATCATTTTTAATTTTAAACTCGTCGCAAGTTCTTTTTTAAAATTATCTAACTCTTTACCCGAAAGTTCTTTAGAAGAAATTAGATTTGCTTTTATTTCTCCTTTTTTATTTATCTTCAAATTCTCAAAGCTATCTAAAATTTTTTCAATAAAAAATAATCTTCTCTTATTTGCAATAAGTTCTATGAAATTTTGAAAAAGTTTAGAAAAATCAGAAATTTGAAGAATTTTTTTTATACTCGTTACTTGTTCTTTTTTGCCAATCAAGGGATTTTTAACTAAAAAATTTATATCATGATTTTTGTTTATAAGCTTTCTAAATTCTTCAGTTTCTTTTTCAATTTTGTCCAGTTGCGACTCTTCTTGAGCTAACTCAAAGAGAGCTAAAGCATACCTATCAGAGGCAGAGATAGAAAATTTTTGATTAGAGCTCAATTTGTTCCTGTTTCAATTAAGTGAATATTGCAAATTTGATTTCGTATCATAACCTAGTAATCCCTTCAAGTGCGTCTAAATGTAAAAATTAATTATTTTTTGCCATTAATTGAAATTTAATGGATCAACATCAACCGCAAGTTTTATTCTTGATGGAATTTTTAACTTTTTAAGTATTGGCCATATAGATTTTTGTGCAAGTCTGTTTTTAGAACATCTAATAAGCAGTCTAGATCTAAATTTATTTTTAATTTTAAATATAGGTGCATCAACAGGTCCTAATAGTTCTATATTTTTAACTTTTGATATTATTCTTTTTATCAATAGAGAAAAATTAGTAGATTCTTCTTGTTTTGGTGAAGAAATAATTAGAGATATAAATCTACAAAAAGGGGGTAAATTTTTTTCTTTTCTTATAACAATTTCTTGCTCCAGAAATTTATGAGGGTCATGTTCTGATATAGTTTTTAAAATATGGTCATCGGATACAAAAGTTTGAAAAAAAATACTTGCTTCAAAACCTTCTCTACCAGCTCTTCCAACAAGCTGATGATATAATTGAACATTTTTTTCTGAGTTACGCAAATCAAAACCATGTGAGTTCAGATCTGGGTCTACCACAACTATGCAATTAAGTTTGGGGAAATGAAAACCTTTAGATATAAGTTGAGTCCCAACTAAAATATCAATTTCTCTATTTTCTATTTTTGATGCAAATTGAGTATTTTTGGCTTTATTTCTCAAAGTATCACTTGAAAATATTTCTATATTTTTATTTGGAAAAATTTCTTTTACTTCTTCATATATTCTTTCAACTCCAGGACCACAAAATACATAATCATTTTTTTGATCCATAATATTTATATTTTTTTTGAAACCACAATAGTGACATAAAGCATTTCCAGATATTTTGTGAAAATTTAAGTTGACCGAACATCGTGGGCAACTAAATACTTTGTTTAGCTTAAGATCAAATATGGAAGGAGAGAAACCTCTTCTATTTAAAAAAAAAAGAACTTGATCTTTTCTATCTAAAAATTTTTTTACTTCCTTTATGACATAAGGCGAAATCCATTTATTTTTATTGGGTCGCTCTTTTTTTAAATCAATAATATGAAATTTTGGAAACGAAGCATTCTTATATCTTTTTTTAATTCTAGTAATTTTATATTTTTTATTTTTTATATTATTATAAGTCTCTACTGATGGAATAGATGTAACAAGATGAATCGGAATACCTTCGGTAGATGCTCTTAGAACAGCCATGTCTCTTGCATGATATGAAATTCCCTCATTCTGTTTGTAGGATCCATCATGTTCCTCATCCACTATGATGAGTCCCAATTTAAAAAAAGGTAAAAATAGAGCAGATCTAGCACCGATTAATATTTTTATTTTATTATTCATTATTCCGTTTAATAAAATTTTTTTATTTTTTGCAGTTATTTTTGAGTGCCAAATAGCAGCCTCTGATTTAAAGTACTCCTCAAATCTTAATTTGAATTGACTAGTTAAAGCAATCTCCGGAAGGAGTATTAATGTTTGTTGATTTTTTTTTAAAATATCTTTTATTCTTTCAAAATAAACAATGGTTTTCCCAGAGCCAGTTACTCCTTGCAATACGGTCACGTTATAATTCGATTTATTTTTTTTGAGTTCTAAAAGACTTTTTTTTTGCTCATTATTGAGAGAAAAAAAATTTAATTTTTTTTGTATTTTGTACTTAGAAAATAAATTATCATCCATATTTTCAATGCTAAGATGATTTGTGAGACAAAGTTTTAATGTTAGTCCCAAAGGAACCATGTTATATTTTGAAAACCAATCTATAAAATTTATTAAATTTTTACTAATCGATGGTAAATTAATTTTTTTTTCTATTTTTTTTATTTTAAATTTTTTTTCTGTTCTTTCTGCCGTATGCCAAACTATTCCTATTTCTTTTTTACTCCCAAATGGAACCTTAACTAGATCGCCGGTGTTTAATTTGATTTTTTCACTATTTTCGTATGTAAAAGGATAGTCAAATATTTTAGGTAAAAGAATCGGTATTTCCATTCACTAATATTATATAATTTAAGTAAAATTAGAAATGTATAGCTCTTTTATCAACAGCAAGAGCAGCTTCTTTTATAGCTTCAGAATAGGTTGGATGAGCATGACATGTTCTTGCGATATCTTCTGAGCTTGCTCCAAATTCCATCGCTATCGCTATTTCTCCAATTAAATCTCCAACGTTAGGCCCAATCATATGCACACCCAAAACCTTATCCGTTTTATATTCTGATAAAATTTTAACAAATCCTTCTGCATTTTCATTAACCTTAGCTCTTGAATTGGCAAGAAATGGAAATTTTCCAATTTTATATTTCACCTCTTTTTTTAATAATTCACCTTCCGTTTTTCCAACTGTGGCAACTTCTGGTGAAGTATAAATTACACCAGGTATTACATCGTAGTTTACATGGCCTGCTTGGCCAGAAATAATTTCCGCAACAGCAATTCCTTCTTCTCCTGCCTTATGAGCAAGCATTGGACCCTCAATTACATCACCAATTGCATAAATATTTTTTTTGGAAGTTCTAAAATTCTTATCAACTTTCACTTTATCATTTTTGTCACATACAATTCCTAATTTATTCAAATTAAGTTCTTTTGTATTTGGTTTTCTTCCAACAGCAACGAGAACATTATCGGCTTCTATTATTTCTTTTTTTGATGTTTGATTATTTATATATTCAACAATTGCCCTATCTCGTTGAACATTTATTCTTGTAACCTTGGAATTTAACTTAAAATTGATTCCTTGTTTAGTTAAAATTTTTAAAAATTCTTTTGATATATCTTGATCCATTCCAGGAACTATGTGATCTAAAAATTCTATAACTGTTATATTTGAGCCAAGTCTTTTCCAAATTGAACCCATTTCAAGTCCAATGTATCCTCCTCCTATAATTATTAGATTTTTTGGAACCCTGCTGAAACTCAAAGCTCCTGTGGAAGAAACAATAATTTTTTCATCTATATCAATTTTTGGTAAAGAAGACGGTTTGGAACCTGTGCTTATTACAATATTTTTTGAATTATAATCGATTTTTTTTCCATTATTTTCAACTGAAACTTTGTTAGCAGAAATAATAGATCCCGTGCCTTTGAGATAAGCAACTTTATTTTTCTTGAAAAGAAATTCCACACCTTTGGTAAGGATAGAAACAGATTTTTCCTTCCTCATCATCATTTTTTTTAAATTTAACTTTACATTCTCAACTTCGATACCTAGCTCATTATAATGTTTCAAAACACTATGATAATTTTCAGATAAATTTAAAAGACTCTTTGAGGGAATACATCCCACGTTTAGACAAGTTCCTCCCAATGCTCCTCGAGACTCGACGCAAGCAGTTTTTAAGCCCAATTGAGCCGATCTTATTGCGCAAACATAACCTCCGGGACCACCTCCTATTACAATGACATCAAAATTATTATCCATTTATAAATCTAAAAATAACCTTCTTGGCTCTTCAAGATAATCTTTAACACATTTTAAAAATGAAACAGCTTCTTTTCCATCTATTATTCTGTGATCGTAAGATAAAGCGACATACATTATTGGTCTAGCAACTATCTGTCCATTAACAATTGTTGCTCTGTCCACAATATTATGCATACCAAGCACACCTGATTGTGGTGGGTTAAGAATTGGCGTAGAAAGCATCGAGCCATATATTCCACCATTTGAAATCGTAAATGTTCCGCCTTGAAGATCTTCAATTCCAATTTTTCCTTTTTTTGCTTTATCGCTTAATATTGAAATATTTTTTTCTATATTCGCAAATGACATTTCATCACAATTTTTTAGAACAGGAACAACTAATCCCTTATCGGTACCAACAGCTATACCCATATTATAATAATTTTTATAGACCACATCCTCACCATCAATTTCTGCATTAATAGCAGGAAAATTTTTTAACCCAACTATGCAAGCTTTAACAAAAAATGACATAAAGCCCAATTTAACTGAAAATGTTTTTTGAAAATCTTCTTGATAATTTTTTCTCATTTCAATTATATTTTTCATATCAACCTCATTAAAAGTAGTGAGCATTGCAGCATTCTCTTGGGCTTCTTTAAGCCTTTTGGCGATTGTTAATCTTAATCTGGACATTTTAATCCGTTCCTCAGGACCATGCTGTATTTTTCTTGTTGAAGGTTTTGGTGTTGCTCCCATTGAAACCAATAAATCTCCTTTAAGAATCATGCCTTTCTTTCCACTTCCTTCTATCTGATTCAAATCAATATTTTGTTCTTCTGCAATTTTACGAACCGCAGGAGATAAGGTTTTTAAAGATGATTTGGTTAAACTAGAGGTGGCTTGCTCTTTTTCTTCATCAATCGGATTATCCAAAATAAATATATTTTTTTTATTATTTTTTTCAGATATGGGTTTGTCAAGAATCAAAGGATTTCCCTTTGAAGATTTTTTAGTTGTATCTTTTTTTTCTTCTTCAATTTTTTTATTTTTTATTTTTTCTTTTTTTATTTTAACAATATTGCTAGCACCAGCTCCAATTTCTCCTAAAATTGCACCAACTTCTACTGTGCTTCCGTTTCCCATGTTAATTTTGCTTAAAATACCTGAAGCAGGAGAAGGAACTTCGACGTTTACTTTATCAGTTTCTAATTCGACCAAAGGTTCATCGGTACTCACTTCCTCGCCTTCTTTTTTTAACCATTTTGCTACAGTAGCTTCGGTTATTGATTCTCCAAGGGCAGGTACTAAAATTTTATCACTCATAAAAAATCTTAATCTGTAAGCGCTCTATTGATTATGTCTTTTTGTTGTTGCAAGTGTCTTTCCACATATCCAGTAGCTGGGGATGCGGCAGGATTTCTTCCAATGTACATAATACTTCTATTATTAGCCTTAATACGCTTTAAAGTCCACTCGATATAATTTCGCGCAGTATTCCAGGCTCCCATATTTTGAGGCTCTTCCTGACACCAAACAAATTCTGCATTTTTAAATCTTTTTAAAACTTTTGCCAATGGTTTGACGGGAAACGGATATATTTGTTCGATTCTTATTAAAAAAACTTTATTATTTTTTAATTTTTCTCTTTCGTGCAAAAGATCAAAATAAACTTTACCACTGCATAAAATAACTTTTTTTATTTTTGTGTCTTTTTCAAGTTTTATAAGTTTACTGTCTTTTTCTTCAGCATGATCTAAAAGAATTCTATGAAAAGAATTCTTTTTACCAAAATCTTCAATGTTTGATACACATAACTTGTTTCTTAATAATGATTTTGGAGTCATGATAATTAAAGGTTTTCTAAAATTTCTGTGCATTTGTCTTCTGAGAGCATGGAAGTAGTTGGCTGGGGTAGTGCAATTCATGACTTGTAAATTTTCCAGTGCACACAGTTGTAAAAATCTTTCTAATCTTGCTGAAGAATGTTCTGGACCCTGTCCTTCATATCCATGAGGCAAAAGCAGAACCAAACCACTTGCTCTTGCCCATTTTCTTTCTCCAGA
>CAZKXT010000023.1:6355-7646 GCA_964556965.1 uncultured Alphaproteobacteria bacterium
TTTGTTGTAAAACCTATTTGATTATTAACTATAATATGAATCGTGCCACCAGTATTGTGACCTGGAAGTCCTGACATAGCAAAACATTCAGCAACCACTCCTTGGCCTGCAAAGGCTGCGTCACCATGAAGTAAAACGGGTATTACTTGTTGACGTTTTTTATCATTGTGAAAAAATTGTTTAGCTCGAGTCTGTCCCAAAACTACTGGATTAACAGCTTCAAGGTGTGAAGGGTTATCAGTTAAACTAACATGAACCAGATTGCCATCAAATTCTCTATTGGAAGAAGCGCCTAGATGATATTTTACATCTCCCGCAGAATCTATAACAGATTTAAGTTCTCCAGAAAATTCATTAAAAATTCTTTTATAAGATTTTTGCAAGATATTAGCTAAAACATTTAGTCTACCTCGGTGCGGCATTCCAATTTTTATTTCTTTAGCACCAAGTTGACTTCCGCGTTTTATTATTTGTTCTAAAGCAGGTATTAAAGATTCTCCACCATCTACTCCAAATCTTTTAGTTCCAACAAATTTTAAAGCTAAAAATTTTTCGAAACCTTCTGCTTTAATTAGCTGATTTAAAATTTCCTTTTTACCTTTCGCTGTAAAACTTAGTTGATTTTCTTTTCTCTCTAATCTTTCTCTAAACCATACTTTTTCAACTGGATCTGAAATATGCATATATTCTGCTCCAACGGTTGAACAATATATTTTTCTAAAAAAAGAAAGAATTTCATTAATAGTTCCATACCCTCCTTTGTCCATATAGGAACCCAAATAAATTTTTTTGTTGTAATCCTCTTTTTTAAACCCATGATCAGCAGGATGTAATTCGTGAAGATATTTTCTTTCCATCATTCCTAAAGGATCAAGATTTGCAATCAGATGTCCTCTGATTCTATAAGCCCTAATTAGGGCAATAGCCTTGACTGAATCGTTTTTTTCTTGATCGGTTATTACAGGAGAAAAAACATTTTTGTTTTCTTCTTCTTCCTTTATCTCTGTTGTTATTGAACGCTTATAAATCTTTTTTGGTGCCCAACTAGGACCTTGTATTTCATTTTTGATTATTTCCTTTTCTGTTGAAAATGCATTAAAAAAGTCCCGCCAGCTTTTTGGTACTGATTTCGGATCATTCAAATATTTAGAATATAATTCTCCAATAAAGGAAGTGTTGTTGCCGGATAGGAAGGATGTTTTTTCAAAAATTTTATTATCTTTTATTTGCGTCATCTAAATTTTTTTAATTTTAACATATAAACAAAATCATTATCCAGTAAGTTTTTTTT
>CAZKXT010000024.1:0-7635 GCA_964556965.1 uncultured Alphaproteobacteria bacterium
TTCCTGAACATGACAAAATTAGAAAAAGGCAAAATACTAAAAATACATTTTTATACATGATAAACAATTTATCAAAAAACTATTTTAAAATAAATGTTAACTAGCTTATGCGTTTACAGCTATTGGTTTTAGATATTTGCTGTGTTTGTTGTCTTTGTCTTCAAAATTCTCAAATTTCCAATTAGATTCGTCTGAGAAAAATTGCTTCAATAATACGTTTGTAAGCTGATGACCACCTTGAGAGGTTTTTATGTAACCAAAAATTCTATGACCTAAAAGCATCAAGTCTCCTATGCAATCTAATATTTTGTGGTTTACAAATTCGTCTCTATATCTAAGACCATCATCATTTAATATCTTATGATCTTTAACTACAATCGCATTTTCCAATGAACCACCTTTTGCTAAACCTTGACTTCTGATTTGATCAATATCTTCATATAAACAAAATGTCCTTGAGTCTGTTATCGGGTTTAAATCTGATTTGCTAAGTTTAAATTCTTTTCTTCTAGTTCTGATCAAAGGGTTGCTATAAACTATTTCAAAATCAATTACTAAATCCTTAGATAATGGTTCAATAGAAATTTTCTTTGCACCATTGTTGACCTCCACTTTCTTGAGAACTTTAATAAACTTTCTTGGATACTTTTGCTCTTTGGTTCCAAATGATTTTATTGCATGCACAAAATCGAAAGCGGAACCATCCATTATTGGAACTTCTGGGGCATCAAGCTCGACCAAAGCATTGTCTACTCCCTCTAAATAAAATGCTGCCATAAGGTGTTCAATTGTAGATACTGAAACTCCATACGAATTTTGTATTTTTGTACAAAGAATTGGTGAAATCACATTTTTGTAATTTGCTTCAATAATATTTTTATCACTATCAATATCTGTTCTTTTAAATCTAATACCAGAATTAGGCTCGGCTGGTTTCAAACAAAGGTTCACGTCAACACCGCTGTGTAGACCTACTCCTTTAAATTCAATTATTTCCTCGAGTGTTTTTTGTAAGTGAGACGCCATATAAAATGGTATACAAAAGGGTCAAAATCCTTAAAAGACAACTTTTATTACAGAAAAATACGATTATAGGTTTTGTCTTAATAGTTACTAAAAAAACCAGAATTTTTTAACTTTTTCCTGATTATTTCCTGGAATCGCTTCCGTATTATGCCCTTCCAGGATAATTTTTAGTCCACCTTTAAAAGCTATATCTATAGAAGAATCAATATTTTCAACAAATGCTTCGAAGTTATTAGATAAAAATTTCTCTATTCCTTCCACTCCATATGTATTTCCATAAAAATATGCTTTTTGTAAATTTTCCAAATTTAAACCAGAAGAATTGATGTTTTTATTTATAAATTCAACTATTTCCTCTGATCTTGAGGAAATAATTTCAAAAATTAAATTTTCACTAATTTTTCTGTATTTGCTTTCGGTAAAAAAACTTTGATTTATGTATGTCTTTTTTTTACTTTTTTCTTTTTTTAAATCAATTCTTTCTATAATTCCATAGTATTGAAAAATTTTTTGTGCTTCACTTAAGGAAAGAGAGCATCCTTTTGAAATATCCATTATAATATGCCCTATGCTAATTGGTAAAGTTTTATAAAAAATAATTGATCCCATTAAAAAAAATATAAGATTTGTATTTTTGTTTTCAAAATTTATTATTAAACAACCATTATTAATTTCTTCATTTGTTAAATTTTCCACTCCTAAAGCAAATGAATTAAGTATGAAACGATCAATTCTTAGTTCACAATTATTAAATACTTGCGTAATATTTTTAAAAATATTTTTGGGTAAGGTTAAAAAACTCAACTCATGAGAAAAAAAATCGGAATAAATATTGATTGGTTCGCTCAAAAATTTAACATTATCGACCACATAGTTAAAATTATAAGTATGAAGAATGTTTCTTTTTATATCATTTGATAAAATTTGATTTTTTCCTTCGCTAATTAAATAAGAAAGATCTTCTTTATAAATTTTTGAACCTCCAAGTTTTTTATATTTTGTCACTCTGGTCGACAAGAGATTTGTAGGTTCAAATAAAATATGTATGTCTGATAAATTAATTTTTGCTTTTTTTTCAGCTTCACTAATACAGATCCTCACTGATTTAGATGCTAACTCAATATTAACAACAATGCCGTTTTGAATTCCCTCTGAAGACGAATAAGACTCTCCAATTAAAACTACTTTTTTATCATCAGACACCCTAAATATTTTGCAAACAAGTCCCGAGTTACTAATAAGAATAAATGATATTATATCTTTGTGATTATTCATTCTGTAATTATTTGATTTTCAATTCGAAGGTCAATTAAATTTACATTACCCAGATATTGAGATTTTAAAAGTGAATTTAATTTTTTTAAACTTTTGGCAACATTTAAGGAAGGTAGTTTTATAATTGTTCCATCAAATAATTCCAAATCCCATCTTCCTATTCTAAAGAATACAAAATTTCTTATTAAATCGGTGGGAAATTCTGTTTCCTTTAGCGTGCTATGAAAGATAATAAATTCTTTAACTGACTCCATTTGATAAACCTGAGGAAGATTATTATATCTATCGTGATTAACAATCTTTACTAATTTTCCCGAATCAGATATTAAAAATTGGTCAGAATTTTTCTCGTAAATGGCGATTGGAACAATTTCTTCAAAAATAATAATTAATTCGTTGGGTAGTTTTTTTACTATCTTGATATTTTCTATAAAATCAATTTCTCTTAAGTTGTCTATTATTAATTTTTTTTTTAAAAACAAAATATTTTCACCATAGTAATTTTTTAATTTAGACCTAACAACATTGTCATATATGTTGTGCTCACTTTGGACGGTTATGGTTTTTAAACTAAAAAATTTATTTTTCAGATTGTGTGGATAAAATGTGCTCGTTAAAAAAAAAATAATTAACAATATTAAAATTTTTTTTCTTTTTTTCATCTATTAATGCTAGAATCTTTAGCTATCCATTCAACTAAATTTTCGAAGCTAATTTTTTTAAACCTTGCTATTTCGGGCACAAGTGAAAGCGCTGTCATTCCTGGTTGAGTATTGATTTCTAATAAATAAAATTTATTTTTATAAAATCTAAAATCAGATCTTGTTATACCTCTACATCCAATTTTTTTATGTGCTTTTTTTGCAATTTTTAAAACCTCTATATATTTTTTTTTAGATATGGGAGCTGGCATAATGTGTTGTGTTTTTGCGCTTTTTGAATATTTGGCTTTGTAATCATAAAATTTTCTTTTTGGCCTCAATTCTATTGCGCCCAAAGGTTTGTTTCCCATAACAGCAACCTGAATCTCCTGACCGGGCACATATTGTTCTATCATCACATCTTTATATTTTTTATTTCTCCGAATAATTTCAATTAGTTGATCATATTTTTTACATATTGATACTCCAATACTTGACCCTTCGTTTGTGGGTTTAAAAACTAATGGAAATTTAAGTTTATTTTTTTTTATCTGATTTTTTATATTTAATTTGCTTCTTTGATTTAAAACAAAATATTTTGGGGTTGGAATCTTAGATTTTTTAAAAATAAATTTGGATAAAACTTTATCCATTGCAATGCTAGAACTAATAACTCCAGAATGAGTATATGGTATCTTTAGATTTTCTAGAATTTGCTGAATAAACCCATCCTCACCAAATTTTCCATGCAAAGCATTAAAAATAAAGTTTGGCTTCAAAATTTTAATTTTTTTTAAAAAATTACCCTTAGCATCCACTTGAAAAACCTTGTATCCTTTTTTCTTTAAAGCCAAGCTGCATGCTTTTCCTGTAATTAAGCTTATAGCTCTTTCAGCAGAAATTCCCCCCATCAAAACTACAGCTCTATTTTTTTTCATTCTTGTTCACCAATAATTTGAAGTTCTAGTTCCAGTTTAACACCCGTTTCTTTTAATACTTGGTGTTTTACATTTAAAATAAGTTTCTCCAAGTCTTTGGACTTGCAATTTCCTTTATTTACAAAAAAATTTAAATGCTCCTGTGAAATACAAGCGTCTCCGCAAAACATATTTTGACATTTAGATTGTTGAATTAATTCCCAGACTTTCTTTGTAGTTTGGCCTATTGGATTTTTGAATGTACTACCACAGGTTTTTATTTTTGAAGGTTGTGAATTTTTCTTTTTCAAAATGAAATCTTGAATTTTTTTTTCAATTTCATATTTTTTTTTTCTTGTGCCCTGAAAAGTAGCGCTTACAAATATCAAATCGCTATCTAAATTCGATCCCCTATAGTGAAATTTAATTTCTGAACGTGGAATAGTTATAAGCCTTCCATTAAGATCCACTGCTTGAACAGATAATAATATCTGAGATATATCGTGATCATAACATCCAGAATTCATGTAAATTCCACCTCCTACTGATCCTGGTATACAAGATAAAAATTCAAAACCCGCAAGAGAATTTTCTAGAGCAAACTGAGATAATTTTTTATCTAAAGCAGCTGTACCAGCAATAATCATATTATCTTTTGTTAAAGAAAAATTTGAAAAATTTTTTCCAAGCTTTATTATTGCCCCCTTAAATCCTCCATCTCTAATAAGTAAATTAGAGCCCGCGCCAATAGTTTTTATATTAACGTTAAACTTTTTCATATCTCTTCTAAAATTTAGCAAATCGTTTAAATCTTCCGCTTTAAAAAAAATACTTGCTTTACCACCAACATTGAACCATGATAAATTTGCAAGTTTTTTGTTTAATGCAACTCTTCCCTTAAAACTATTATTTATTTTATTTAAAAAATCACTTTTCATCTTTTCAAATCATGAGAAATCTCTTTCAACCAACTAGAAATACTTCCCGCCCCCATACAAACAACAATTTCATCATTAGTTAAATTTCTTATAAAATATTTCAATAATTCAGTTTTATCATTAACAATCACCACTTGTTTTTTAGAATTTTTTGCAATTTTCTGACCAAAATTAACTAGATTAAATTTTTTGTCTATTTTTTCTCCGGCTGCATAAACAGGACAAAGTACAATTTCGTCAGAATCTATAAAAGATTTAGAAAATTCTTCTTTTAATGATTTAACTCTTGAATATCTATGAGGCTGAAAAACAGAAATAATTTTTCTTTTTTTATAAACTCCTTTAACACTTTCAAGAACAGATTTTATTTCTGTTGGATGATGAGCATAATCATCATAAAAATCCTTTTTTTGATAAGAAAAAATATGAGTAAATCTTCTTTGAATTCCCATAAATTTTTTTAAAGCATTTTTTATTATTTTTTCTTTGATCCCCAGATTCAGTGAAATTGCTAATGCTGCAGTAGCATTTCTTATATTATGTTCCCCCAGTAAATTAATATTAATATTTTTAATCAAGTATCTTTTCTTAAAAGCTTTAACGCTTACATCAAATGCTGAAGAATTTATTTTCTTTCTAATGTTTGTTATTTGGAAGTCAGATTTAGGATTTTTTCCATACGTAAAATAATTTTTTACTTTTTGTTTTAAAATATTTTTAATATTAATGTCATCTATGCAGGCAAAAGATTTTCCAAATGATGGGGTTTTGTCAAAGAATATTTTAAAACTTTTTTTAAGATTTGCAAAATTTTTGTAATAATCTAGATGTTCGCGATCAATATTAGTAACAACAGAATAAGTGATTGGTAAATGTAAAAAACTACCATCAGATTCATCGGCTTCTACTACAGACCAGTCACCTTTTCCAAGCTTTGCGTTATTTTTTATTGAGTTTATAACACCTCCATTAATCACAGTGGGATCAAGACCTGCCTGAACAAGCACATGAGAAATTAAAGATGTTGTGGTTGTTTTTCCATGAGATCCGGTAACAATAATATTTTTTTTTAATGATATTATATTGGCCAACATATGACTTCTTTTAAAAGTTGGAATTTTATATTTTTTACAAAAAGCATACTCTTCATTGTTAATCTTGATAGCTGATGAAATTACAGCAAGAGAGATATTTTTAATATTTGTTTTGCTATGACCAATAAAAACCTTTATTCCCAAAGATCTTAACTTATCAATATTTTTATTTTCTACTAAATCACTGCCTTGAATTCGAAATCCCATATTCTTCATAATCTGTGCTAATCCACTCATACCTATACCGCCTATTCCTATGAAATGAATTATTTCCTTGCTGGCAATTCTAATTTTCATTTTATCAACTTATCAAATTCGGTTTGAATAATATGGAATGGTATAATTTTTTTAGTTGCTTGCATTTTTTTTACCTTTGATAAATAGTCTTCTCGATTATTATATATTTTATTTATTAAATTAAGTAATGTTTCTTTGTTAAAATTTTGTTGATTGATAATCCAACAAAATCCTCTCTCAAAATAATATCTCGCATTTTCCATCTGATGATTGTCCATTGCGTGAGAAAAAGGAATAGCAATAAACGGTTTATTTAAATGCACCAATTCTCCAAGAGTCGAGGCGCCCGATCTTGTTATAACTAAATCAGAACTAATAATTTTTTCAAAGATGTTACTATCAAATTCAAATATTGAATTGTTAATGTTATTTTTATTATAAAAATTTTCAAGAACTATTTTTTGATTTTTAATACATTGTTGATGAATATTTTTTAACATCCCTTTATCATTTAAAACTTTAATTGCATTAGGAATTACTTCGCCAAATATTTCTGCTCCCTGACTTCCTCCTGTAACTAAAATTGATAGTTTGTCACTCATTTCATTTGTTTTTTTGTTATCAAATTTATAAATCTCTTCTCTTAATATGTTTCCTGTATGTTTAATTTTATTAAGGTGTTTGCTGGGGCAATTTAAAATGTTCTCAGTTGCTACAAATATTTTTTTTGCAATCAATAAAAGCTTAAGATTAGCTCTGCCTATTGAAGCATTATTTTCGTACAGAACTAAAGGGCAAGAAAAAATCTTGGAAACAACACTAACGGGAAAGGACACATATCCTCCAAGTCCAAACACTAGATTTGGTCTCTCTTTAAGAAAAATAAATATAGATTTAAATAAACTAATAAATATTTTAAAATATGCACCTAAAATTTGTGTTATATTTTTTTTATAAGGTGTGTCAGTATTTATAATATAAATTTTAATTTTCTTATTTAACTCAAAATACTTTTTAGCTCTGCTATCAGAAACCAATATGATATCATAATTTTTTTCAAAGAAATTTAACAGACTTACTGTGGGAAGTATGTGTCCTCCAGTACCTCCTGCTGTAAATAAAATTTTTTTTCTCATTTTTAATTATAATTTGTTTTTTTTGTAAAATTTAATATCATTCCTGCCATTAAAGAGCTTCCTAACAATGATGACCCACCATAGCTAAGAAAAGGCAAGGTCATACCAGTTGTTGGTAAAAGTCTAATATTTACTCCAATATGAATTAGTGCTTGAAAAACCAACATGGACATTAAGCCCATTAATGACAGTTTTATAAATTCATCTTCTGCTTCGATAACTTTATTTACAACTTTAACAGCAATAAAAATAAAAACAGCAATAATTAAGAATATTAAAATTGTCCCAAATTCTTCAGATATGACCGCAATGACATAATCTGTATGCGCCTCGGGCACTTTTTCTTTTAAAATTCCTTCTCCCATGCCCTG
>CAZKXT010000025.1:0-7268 GCA_964556965.1 uncultured Alphaproteobacteria bacterium
AATCTCTAAGAGTATTTGCTGGAACTGGAGAACCACAAAAAGCAGATATGACATTGGAAGTTTATGGAGAAATAAAAAGAGCTACAGAAACTGGAGATGGTCCAGTTGATGCTATTTTTAAATGTATTAAAAAATTATATCCACATGATGTAAAACTTCAATTGTATCAAGTGCATGCAGTAACCGAAGGTACAGATGCGCAAGCAACAGTAAGCGTAAGAATAGAAGAAGAAGGAAAAATAACAGTTGGTCAAGCAGCTGATACCGATACTCTTGTTGCTTCAGCAAATGCATATTTAAATGCTTTAAATAAAATGATTATAAAAAGAAAAAAAACTGCACCGGACGCAGTTCAACAACAAAAAAATTATAAACAAGAAAAAATGAAAGGAATATAATTTATGTTTGGATTAAATAAACTAACTCAGATGTGGTCATCAGATATGGCCATAGATTTGGGAACAGCAAATACACTTGTTGTTGTTAAGGGACAAGGTGTGGTTTTAAATGAACCATCAGTTGTTGCAATTATTGATGATAAAGGAAAAAAATCTGTTTTAGCGGTTGGCGATGAAGCCAAAACCATGTTGGGTCGAACACCAGGAAATATTTCTGCAGTTAGACCTTTGCGAGACGGAGTTATTGCAGACTTTGTTGTGACTGAAGAAATGATTAAACATTTCATAAAAAAAGTTCATAAAAGAAAAGCATTTGCAAATCCAAGAGTTTTAATATGCGTTCCAACCGGATCTACTCCTGTGGAAAGAAAAGCTATACAAGATTCTGCCTTGGCAGCTGGAGCACGAAAAGTTCAGTTGATTGAAGAACCTATAGCGGCTGCAATTGGTGCTGGATTGCCGATTTCAGATGCAACTGGTTCTATGGTAGTTGACATAGGAGGCGGAACAACAGAAATCGCAATTATGTCACTAGGGGGTGTGGTTTATGCAAACTCATTAAGAGTTGCAGGAGATGCTATGGATCAATCTATAATTGCTTTTATGAGAAAGAAATTCAATTTATTGGTGGGAGAAGCAAGTGCTGAAAAAATTAAAAAAGAAATAGGAACAGCTATTCCTTCAGGAAATAATACGTATTTGATGAAGGGCAGAGATATTAGATCAGGTACACCAAAGGAAATTACTCTAAAAGAAGAGGACACTTCGGAAGCCTTATCGCCTCCTCTGACTCTGATATTAAACGGTATCAAGGATGCTTTAGAAAAAACACCTCCAGAACTAGCTGCCGATTTAGTTGATATGGGTTTAACTTTAACAGGTGGAGGAGCTTTATTAAAAAATTTAGATAAATTAATTTCAAAAGAAACCGGGTTACCAGTTCATATTGCAGATGATCCATTGTCATGTGTTGCGATTGGAACTGGCAAAGCATTGGATCAGGAAGAAACCTTCTCGCCAATGTTATCTGAATATTAGTTTCTTAGAATTATTTTTTAATGATTCAAAATGGAAACGAACAGAGATGATTTTTCTATAGCGGTACGTTCGGCTTTTTTAAAAAAAGACGTTAAGCAGAAATTTTCTCTTTTTGCGCTTTTAGTTTTATCGGTTTTTTTAATTTTTGTAGAAACATTTGATCTTAAAGCGATTAAGTATACCAGATCTATTATTAAGGATTTAATATATCGAGGGTCGGTTCTAGTAAACATGCCGGGTGAGATCTACAACAACACTTCCAGATTTCTTTCTAGTCATTTTCAAGTATATGAACAAAACAAGGGGTTAAAATCAGAAGTTGCAAAACTAAATCAAGAATTAGTTCAAAAAGAATATCTAGTTTCTGAAAATAAAAGTTTAAAAGAGATAATTCAAACTAAAGTTTCCAAAGATTATGAGTTAGTAACAGCAAAAGTTATATTGGATAAAGATAGTCCTTTTCTAAAATCGGTAGTTATAACCAAAGGTTTGAATGCTGGCATCAAAAAAGGTATGCCAGTTCTTCATGAACAAAATTTGATAGGCAAGATAGTAGAAGTAAATTTTTTTTCTGCACGAGTACTTCTTCTTGAAGATTTAAATAGCAGAATTCCAGTTGTTATTATCCCCGAAAATTATCATTCAATCATGATTGGACGCGCAAATGATTTACCCTCACTTAAATTTTTACCAGAAGAAAATGAGCTTATTTCTGGAGAAAAGATTTATACTTCAGGTAAAGACGGGGTTATTCAAGCGGGCATTCCTGTTGGACAAGTTTTTATAGAAGACAATGATTACAAAGTTAAACTTTTTTCAAATTCAACTCAAATAAACTTTGTAAACGTTATTAAAGGTGTGTACTAAAAAATGGCTGTAATATTTAAACATTTTAAAACTAGGTTTTTTAATTTATTTCCGCTTATTTTATTATTTTATTTTTGCTTGAGTGAATTTAATACTCATTTTAGATTTTTTGGAATCATAGGATTCGATTTTCAGTTTATATTAATTTATTATTGGGTTTTAAAGAAACCCCAAACTTTGGGCTATGGTTTTATTTTTATCGCGGGGATTATCAACGATATTATTCTAGGCTTACCTCTTGGTTTAAGCAGTGCCACTTACCTAATAATTTCTAGTTTTGCAGCTTATATAAGAAATGTCAGTGTCACAAAAACACTATTTTCAAACTGGATAGCATTTGGTCCAACCTTGGTAATTACCAATTTAATTTATGTCGGTATGGTTATTTTTATAGCAGATCTGGATGTCGAATATATGCAAATTTTTTATAATTCAATATTTACTTTTTTATTTTTTCCTATCGGCTGGTTCATATTTGAAATTTTTATAAATTTGACGAGAGAGGATACACACTTGTAAAATGGATTTTGGTGGAACAGTCGCAGGCACAAGCAAAATAAAAAATATTACCAGAAGGTTATTTTTAATTAATGTGGCGAAAGTGATAGTATTTGCCGGAATACTAGGAAGGCTTGCGCAGTTACAAATGGCGCAAGGAACAAAATACTCTTATTTATCAGATAAAAACCGTTTTAGAGAATGGAAAATAATTCCTCCGAGGGGCATCATAGAAGATTATTTTGGAAAAAAACTTGCAGATAATGATCAAGTTTTTCAGTTACACCTCATTCCAGAAGACATACAAGACGAAAATCAATTATATTTTAGATTAAAAACTATCATTGGTTTGAGTAATAGACAGATAGCAAAAATAAGAAAAAAACAAAAACAACAAAAACCTTGGGAGACTGTAATTGTATCGGACAACTTGTCTTGGCCAGAGTTTTCTAGACTAAACTTGTTGTTACATGAATTAGATGGCGTTAAACCTGTAGTTTCCCTTGCAAGATTATATCCTCCAAAAGAATCGGTGGCCCATGTAGTAGGGTATGTTTCGATGGCCAGCAAACAAGACTTAGTTGCGAGCAAAGAACTAAGATCTCTCCATGTGCCAGGAATGCGTGTGGGGAAAACTGGTTTAGAAAAAAGTCTAAATATTCCACTGATCGGAGAGCCGGGCTATCAAAGATTTGAAGTAAATGCTTACGGAAAGAGGGTAAAAGAAATTAAATTGGACCAAGGTGTATCGGGGAAAAAAGTTAGAACAACACTGGATCTTGATTTACAAAATCATGCACAAGAAATTTTGAAAGAAAAAAGTGGCGCAATATGTGTCATGGATATTTACACCGGAGGGATTATAGTAATGGCCTCATCGCCTACCTTTGATCCCAATAAATTTGTTCATGGAATCGATTCCAAAAGCTGGAAAGCACTGATTCAAAATAAAAACAAACCTCTTATGAACAAAGCATTAAGTGCGTTGTATCCTCCGGGCTCTACTATTAAGCCTATAGTTGCTTTGTCGGCTTTAGAAAACGATATTGTGAATCCAAAATTTAAAATTTTTTGTACTGGGTCAATAGAACTTTATGGAGAAAAATATCACTGTTGGAAGAAAAAGGGACACGGAACTGTAAATTTAAAAGAAGCAATCAAACAGTCTTGTGATTGTTATTTTTATGAAGTTGCGAGAAGACTTGGCGTAGATAGATTATCTGTAACATCCAAGAATTTTGGACTAGGTTCAAAATTGTTAGCAAATTATCAAGAAGAAAAATCTGGTCTTGTTCCAAACACAAAATGGAAATTAAAAAATATAGGAAGAGGTTGGGTTTTAGGAGAAACTTTAATTACGGGAATTGGCCAAGGATATTTTCAGTGCACCCCTTTCCAGATTTGCCATATGACAGCACAATTAGCCAACGGAGGTTTTAAATTAAAACCTAAAATTATCGAAGATGGATTTTCAATAGAAAGTTTTGTGGAAAATTGGAAAATTCAACAAGAAAATGCTCAAGAAAAAGGATATCAAAATATAGAAGAATTTGCAGGCACAGCTACCGTTTTAACTTTATTTAGAAATCAAGAAAATATTAAATTTGTTCAACTAGCTATGTATGCGGCAACGAATGAGCCAATGGGAACCTCATATCGATCTAGAATTGATAACAAAAAATATAGATATGCTGGGAAGACAGGTACCTCGCAGACAAAAAAAATAACCGCAAAACAAAGAGAGCTAGAGTTGAAGCAGAGCCAATTACCTTACGAAGAAAGGGATCATGCCTTGTTCACTGCTTTTGCTCCATTTGATAACCCAAGGTATGCTTTATCAGTAGTTATTGAACATGGTGGTAGCGGTAGCTCAGGAGCAGCTCCGTTAGCTAAACAACTTATAAAAAAACTTGTTGATAAAAATGAAGAGCGAATGAAACTTAAAACGAATATTAATGTAACAATATGAATTTTTTCTCACAATCAAAAAAAGCAAGAATTTCTAGTATGCAAAAGATTTTTTCGATAAATTTGCATTTATTGATTCCAATAATATTAATTGGAATTATTAGTTGTTTTGCAATGTACTCAACAGATGCAGGGGTATTCGGATATCACACAAAAAGCCATATAGTTAGACTTTGCGTATTTCTTATCGTTTTTTTTATAGTATCGTTTGTTAGATTTTCGTTTTGGCAAAAAACTTCTACCTTAAGTTATTTTTTAGTTTTGATTTTGTTGTTTGGAGTTGAATTCTTTGGGGTGTCATCTTCCGGATCGACAAGATGGATAAATTTATTTTTTATAAATTTGCAACCTTCCGAATTAATGAAAATTACTTTAATTTTATTTTTAGCAAATTATTATCACAAACTATCACCTGCGGACGTAAACAAAGTAAGATTTATTGTAGTTCCTATAAGTGTAATTATGATTCCAGTTTTTCTTGTAATATCTCAGCCCGATCTTGGAACTTCAATTCTTATAGCTGCTACGGGATTGATTATGTTATGGTTGGCGGGTATTAGAGCCAAGTATTACATATATAGTTTTATAATTTTTATAACAGCCTTACCTTTTGTAATAGCTTTCTTAAAACCTTATCAAAAACTTAGAATTTTAACTTTTTTAAATCCAGACAAAGATCCAACTGGCGCGGGTTATCAGATTATACAGTCAAAAATTGCAGTTGGTTCGGGTGGTTTCTTTGGAAAGGGCTATCTTAAAGGCACACAAAGCTATCTAGATTATTTACCGGAAAAGCATACAGATTTTATTTTTACCCTTTATGCTGAGGAATTTGGTTTTTTAGGATGTATTGTGCTTTTGTTCCTATTTTTATATTTAATTATGGCTATAACCTCCATTGGAAATAGCTCAAGAGAAGCTTTTGCAAAATTATATTGTTATGGTTTAGGCACCGCTCTTTTTGTTTATATTACGGTTAACATGAGTATGGTGCTTGGATTGCTACCTATAGTAGGATCTCCTTTGCCTATCATGTCATATGGTGGTTCAGCCATGCTATCAGTCATGGTTGGACTTGGTATAGTGATGAGTTGCCACATTCATAAAGATGAAGGTTTCTAAAAGATAATACAACCTTAAATTGTATCAAAGATAAAATTAAATTTTGAATCAGCTTGATTGTGCTGTTCACATTGTGCTTTAATCTCGGTCTATGTTTAGAAGTTCAAAGAACGGAAATGGAAATCCTCTTAACCACAGCGGTAGATCTTATGTTGGAGAGACAATGCAGGTTGATGGAGACGTGAGATCGACAGGCAGTCTTGATGTTGCGGGACTAATAAACGGAAATATTTTTGTTGATGACCTTGTTCTTAAAGAGACGGGCTCTATAAGAGGTGTAATAGAAGTTAACAAACTAGAAGTGAACGGTCATGTTGATGGAAAAATTATAGCGAACACGGTTATAGTAGGGAAAGACGCAGTAATTAAAGGAGATTTATTATTTAGAAGCACGCTTAAAACTGAAGAAGGCGCTGATATCGACGGTTATATTAAGAGGGATGCTAACGGAAAATCCAAAAGTGAAGAAGATATTGATATTGAGCAAATAATTCAAAGACCAGCTCCAGTTAAATCAAAGAAAAAACCTAAACTAGTTCCTGAACCTCACAAAGAAGCAGTTTAAGATTACCTCTTTTCTTTTTTACAAATTTACAAACATAAATATAGATAGTAAGTAACAATAATGACATCTGAAAATGCAAATTCAGTAGCAGTTATTGGTGCAGGAATACAAGGTGTTTGTATAGGTCTAAATTTAATTAAAAAAGGTTTTAAAGTTACCATTGTAGATAGGGATGAGCCTGGAAAAAATTCAGCCTCATATGGAAATGCAGGACATTTTTCTCCATATGCGTCTTTGTCAATGAATAGGCCCGATATTTTAGCGGATGTGCCTGCTATGTTGTTAAGCACAACAGGTCCATTAGCATTGAGATGGAATTATGTACCTAGGATGATCCCTTGGTTTTTAAAATTTATTAAAAATTGTACAAAAAAGAAAATGATGCACACCGCAAAATATATGCATCAAATTTTGGATCTGGCACTACCAGCGTACGATGAGCTTTTTCAGGAAATAGATATTTCTGGTTTAGTGGAAAGCAGAGGAATTATTTATTTTTGGACAGATCAAGATTTAAAAAGTAGAGAATTAGAAATAAATGTAAGAAAAGAATTAGGAGTAGAGCAAAAATTATTAAAACCACATGAAATTCATGATCTTGAACCACATATTAAACAAATTTATCATGGAGGAGTATTATATCCAAGCGCAAGACATGCAAGGAACCCTGGAAAAATTTTACTTAAACTTTTTGAACTATTTTTAAAAAAAGATGGAAAATTTATAAAAGAAAATGTTGAAACAATAAATTTTTCACCTGATAACCAACCTTTAATAAAAACAAATTTAAATTCATACGTATTTGATAAAGC
>CAZKXT010000026.1:0-7117 GCA_964556965.1 uncultured Alphaproteobacteria bacterium
TCATGTTGCAATTTTTCATTTATTTACTCATGCTTTTTTTAAAGCTTTATTATTTTTGGGTTCTGGCTCTGTAATTCATGCTTTTAAAGATGAACAAGATATAAGAAATATGGGGGGAGTAAGAAAACAATTACCATTCACCTATATTTTTATGCTGATAGGAACATTAGCGTTAACAGGATTTCCATTCCTATCAGGTTTTTATTCTAAAGACGCAATTATTGAGTTTGCATATTTGAGAAATTCATCTTTAGGAAATTATGCTGTTCTAGTTGGTATTTTTACTGCATTTTTAACTTCAATATATTCGTGGAGATTATTTTTTAAAACATTCCACGGCTCTTATAATAATAAAAAAATTCCAATTAATGAAACGCATGAATCTCCTTTAGTAATGCTAATACCATTATTTTTTTTAGGAATTGGAGCTTTATTTGGCGGATTTTTATTTAAAGAAATTTTTATTGGATACCATAGCAATGATTTTTGGCAAACATCTATTTTCTTTATGAATGAAATTAAACACGATCATATTCCTTTGTGGTTATTATTAATTACACCTATTTTAGTTGTCATTTCGATACCATTATCATTTTACTATTATATTTCTAACACTAAGATCCTTGAAGAATTTAAAAATACTAGTTTGCCATTATATAATTTCCTATTGAACAAATGGTATATAGATGAATTATATGATTCAGTATTTGTTAATCCAGCAAAGAAAATAGGTTCCTTCTTTTGGAAAAAAGGTGATGTTGGCACAATTGATAGGTTTGGCCCTGATGGAATTTCAAAATTAATAAAAATTATTTCAAATAAAGCTGGACGACTACAAACCGGGTTTATTTATGACTATGCTTTTGCAATGCTTATAGGATTATCAATTCTTTTAACTTATTTGATTTTAAATTAGTATGAACTTTCCAATCTTATCAACTTTAATTTTTTTACCTTTATTAAGTTCTTTTTTTATTTTCTTATCAAAAGATAAAAAAAATAATTTTAGTTCAATTTATATTTCACTATTCAGTAGTATAGCTACTTTTTTATTATCTTTGTTTTTATGGTATTCTCTAGATCTTAATACAGCAGATTTTCAATTTGTAGAGGAGAAATCTTGGATAAATAATTTTATTAAATTTAAATTAGGAGTTGATGGGATTTCTATTTTATTTATTGTTTTAACAACTTTTATTACACCAATATGTATTATTTCATGCATCAACAGCGTAAAAGACAGAGTTAAAGAGTTTTTAATTGCTATTTTAGTACTCGAAACGTTTATGATAGGCGTTTTTTGTTCTTTAGATTTAGTAATATTTTATTTATTTTTTGAAGGAGGACTAATACCAATGTTTTTAATTATTGGTGTTTGGGGAGGTTCAAGAAGAGTTTATTCAGCTTTTAAATTTTTTCTTTTCACTTTATTAGGATCCGTTTTAATGTTGGTTGCCATAATAGTCATTTATTGGCTAACAGGTACTACGGATATTACTCAGATTTACGAAATAAAAATTCCAGAAGAATATCAAAATTTATTATGGTTAGCTTTTTTAAGTTCATTTGCAGTTAAAATGCCCATGTGGCCTGTCCACACTTGGTTACCTGACGCTCATGTTGAAGCTCCAACAGCTGGTTCGGTTATATTGGCTGCAATTCTTTTAAAAATGGCCGGATACGGTTTTTTAAGATTCTCAATACCTATGTTTCCTCTTGCATCAGAATTTTTTACTCCGTTGATTTATAGCCTAAGTATTATAGCAATTATTTATACTTCACTCGTAGCTCTAATGCAGGATGATATGAAAAAGTTAATAGCATATTCATCTGTTGCTCATATGGGTTATGTAACATTAGGTATTTTTACTTTAACTAAACAAGGTATTGAGGGAAGTATTTTTCAAATGATTAGTCATGGATTAATTTCAGCCGCTTTGTTTTTGTGTGTTGGTGTTGTATATGACAGATTACACTCTAGATTAATAAGTACTTATGGCGGTTTAGTAAATTATTTACCCAAGTATTCATTTTTATTTTTAGTATTTGCTTTAGCAGCCCTTGGTTTGCCTGGAACTACTGGTTTTCTTGGTGAGTTTTTAATTTTAACTGGAACTTTTCAAAAAAGTTATTTAGCTGCAATGTTGGCAACTTTAGGAGTAGTCTTGGGGGCAGCATATATGTTGTGGCTTACAAAAAGAGTGATTTTTGGAGTTACAAAAAACTCTGCAATTGAAACTTTGAGCGATGTAAATAAATCTGAAATTATAATGTTAGCTACTTTAGCTTTTTTTGTAATATTTTTTGGATTTTATCCCGTTCCATTGATGGAAACATTTAATGTTTCAGTAAATAGTTTGATTGATAATTATCAACTAGCATTAAATACAAGGTAACAAATGATTAATAATTTAAATATATTGCTTCCAGAGATTTTTTTGTCTTTATCAATCTTTACTATTTTAATGTTTGGAGTTTTTATAAAAAAAAGTTTCAATATAATATTTAATTTAACTTCATTAATTTTAATTTTAACTATAGCTATAATTTTAAACAACCCAAATCATGAAGAAAAAATATTTCTAGATACTTTTACAAGAGATTCTTTCTCAAATTATTTTAAAATTCTAATTCTGATTTCTTCATTATTTGTTTTAAACTCATCAAAAAATTTTATTACTGAAAACAAACTAGATAAGTTTGAGTATCCAATAATAATCTTGTTATCAATTCTAGGCATGTTTTTTATGGTTAGCGCTAACGATTTAATTTTATTTTATCTTGGTTTAGAATTACAATCTTTATCTCTTTATATTTTAGCTTCAATTGATAGAGACAACTTAAGATCATCCGAGTCAGGTATAAAATATTTTGTTTTAAGCGCGTTATCTTCAGGTTTGTTATTATATGGTTGTTCATTATTGTATGGATTTACTGGCTCAACGAATTTTGATTTGATTGCAGCTCAACTTAATAAAGAAAATGTTGGAGCAGTATTTGCAATGGTGTTTATTTTAGTAGGATTAGCGTTTAAAATTTCAGCCGTACCATTTCATATGTGGACTCCAGATGTTTATGAAGGAGCACCCACATCTATAACAAGTTATTTTGCTGTTGTTCCAAAAGTCGCAGGATTAGCTTTATTAATAAAATTTATGCTTATTCCATTTTCTAATATACTGCTTGAGTGGCAAACAATTATAATTTTTATCTCAATTGCATCCATGATTTTAGGATCTGTTGCTGCAATAGTTCAAAAAAATATCAAAAGACTTTTAGCGTACAGCTCAATAGGACATATTGGTTATGCTTTAGCTGGAATAGCAACAGGCGCAATATCCGGATATGAAAGTGCAATTGTCTATATTTCAATTTATGTGATTATGAATATTGGCGCCTTCTCGTGTCTTTATTTATTGAAAAAAGATGGTCAATATAAAGAAAATATTTCAGATTTATCAGGTATTTCTAAAAAACATCCTCTTCTGGCCATTTCATTTTTGATAATATTGTTTTCTTTAGCCGGTGTACCACCATTAGGAGGATTTTTTGCTAAATTTTATGTTTTCACATCTGTTTTAGAACAAAAGATGTATGCGCTAGCAATTATAGGTTTGTTAACAACGGTAATATCAGCTTTTTATTATCTAAAAATTATTAAAACTATTTATTTTGATGACAGTGTTATAACTTTTGAGGCAGTGAAAAATAAAGCAGCGCAAGTTTCAATTTTTTTAAGTTGTAGTATTTTGTTAACTTTCTTTTTATATCCTTCAATTTTAAGTAATTTAGTTAATTCATTATTTGTTAGCTAATGAAAATTAAGTTAATAAAATTTAAAAGTGTTAAAAGCACAAACGATATTGCGATAAAGCTTATAAAAAAAAAAATAAAAATACAACCCACCTTGATTTCTTCTGAAAAACAAACAAAAGGAAGAGGCACAATGGGTAAAAAATGGATATCTCAAAAAGGAAATTTATTTATATCAATTTTCTTCGAAATAAATCAAAAAAGAATTAATTTTAAACAATTTGCAATTTTAAATGCTTTTATATTAAGAAAATTAGTTTCAAAATTTATTTCTAAAAACATTAAAATAAAATGGCCTAATGATTTATTATACAATAGAGAGAAAATTTGTGGAATTTTGCAAGAAGTAATTAGCTATAATCAAAAAGATTATTTGATAGTTGGTATAGGCTTAAATACCAATTTTTCTCCAAAAAACAAAAGCTTTCCATCTACTTCTTTAAAAAATATGATAAATAAGAGCATAGATAATAAAGAAATATTGAAAAATATTAAAAATAAATACGAAAAATTTTTAATTGAAATAAAAAAGTTTTCATACAAAGAACTTGAAAAAAAATATAAAAAATTAAAATGAACTATATTGTTGGAGATATCGGAAATACTTCTACTAGAATTTGTTTATTAAATCAAAAATTTTTAATTGTTAAATCAGTTATTTTTGATACAAAAAAAATTTTTAAAAAAAGATATTTTAAAAATATTCTTAAAAAATTTTTAAAAAAAAACTTAAACTCAAAGTTTTTATTTTCTAGCGTTGTACCTTCTGGATTGAAAGAAATTAAAAAAAATCTTAAAAGTTCAAAATATAAAATTGTTGAAATTAAGAGTCTTAATATAAAAAAAATAATAAAAATTAATGTTAAAAAAATAAATCAGCTAGGTTCTGATAGAATTGTGAACGCTATCGGCGGAAGAAAATATAAAAATTGCTTAATTTTAGATTTTGGAACAGCAACTACTTTCGACATAATTAAAAATGGCGTATATGAAGGAGGTGTAATAGCACCTGGAGTAAAATTATCTATGATGAATTTAAGTAATTCAACAGCCTTGTTGCCGATGTTTAGTTTAAAAAATAGTCAAAAGAATTATGGAAAAAATACTAAAGATGCATTAAACGCAGGATTTATTTGGGGTTACGAAGGATTAATAAATAATATTATAAATAAAATTACATCTAAATGGAAAATGAAATATAAATTAATATTAACTGGTGGTTATGCCAATTTTTTTAAAAAGATTATTAAAAAGAAAGCAATTGTTGATCAAAATATAACTATTAAAGGAATTGCAAAAGTTTATAAGGAATTAATATGAGCAAGGAACAACTACTTTTTTGCCCATTAGGGGGCTCAGGTGAAATAGGAATGAATATGAACCTTTATGCCTATGGAAAAGAAGATAATCAAAAATGGATCGTGGTAGATATGGGCGTTACATTTGCTGACGACTCAATTCCAGGAATTGATTTAATTTTTCCTGATCCAGGATTTATTTTGGATAAAAAAGATGACTTATTGGGAATAGTTTTAACACATGCTCACGAAGATCATATAGGAGCTGTCGCTCATATTTGGCCTGATTTAAAATGCAAAATGTATGCCACACCATTTACAGCAGCATTGATTCAAGAAAAATTTAAAGAAAAAAAAATTGATATTTCGCCCTATTTAAAAGTTGTCCCGTTAAATAGCAAAATAACATTAGGACCGTTTGAAATTGATTTTGTAACTTTAACTCATTCTATTTTAGAGCCAAATGGTTTGAGTATTTCAACGCCTTTAGGCACTATTCTTCATACGGGCGATTGGAAAATCGACCCTAATCCATTAATTGGCGGAACTATAGATGAAAAAAAATTAAAAGAAATTGGTGAAAAAGGGGTTGCATCAATGATCTGTGACTCAACTAATATTTTTAATCCAGGAAGAGCAGGATCAGAATCTGACGTTAGAGATAGTTTATTAAAAATAATGGAAATTAAAACACAAAGAATTTTAGTTACATCTTTTGCTTCAAATGTCGCTAGAATGGAATCAATTTTTTACTGTGCTAAAAAAACTGGTCGATCTATATGTTTAGTAGGTAGATCTATGAATAGAATTTATAAAGCTGCTAAAAAGTGCGGTTATCTAAAAGGATTATTAGAACCTTTAGAGCCACGTAATGCAAAAAAAATTGCAAAAAATAAAATTTTATATTTAGCAACTGGAAGTCAAGGAGAGCCGATGGGTGCTATGAATAGAATTGTTAACGGCATTCATCCAGAAGTTTTTTTAGAGTCCGGTGATTGTGTTATTTTTTCATCTAAAATTATACCAGGTAATGAAAAAAAATTATATCAATTGCAAAATAAAATAGTCAAAGATAATATTGAAATTATTAGTGAAGAAAATGCATTTGTCCATGTTTCCGGTCATCCAAATAGAGACGATCTTAAAGACATGTACAAATGGGTTAAACCACAGTGTGTCATTCCGGTTCACGGAGAACACAGGCATATGGTTGAGCACATTGCATTCGCAAAAGAAATGCAAGTACCTAAAACACTTCAAGTAGAAAATGGAGATATCATTAGAATTCTTCCTGGAAATTCACCTCAAATAATTGATAAAGCACCTTCAGGAAGAATGTATTTAGACGGGAATCTAAGCGTTGATTTAGATTCACAGTCAATCAAAGAAAGAAAAAATATTTCTATTAATGGATATTTAGAAATAACATTAATTGTTTCTAATAATGGAAAAATTAAAAAACCAATAATTTCATTTAAAGGCATACCCGAAAACAGTGAAAATGAAAATTTTATTTTTGATATGGAAGATGAAATCTTTAGTATTTGTAGAAAATTTTCTTTAGAAAGCAAAAATCAGGAAAAAAATTTAATAGAAACTATTAAACAAAATTGCAGAAGAATAGTTAAAGATAAAACAGGAAAGAAACCTTTTACAAATATTAATATAGCTAGAATTTAATGGGTATTATGTGATATATTATTCAACAAACAACAACTTCTTGAGTTTAAGGAATTTTTTACAATAATGTATTTATCAAAACTCTTTATACCTATCACCAAAGATCTTCCTGCTGAGGCAAAAATAAAATCTCATCAATTAATGTTAAGAGCAGGAATGATAAAACAATCTTCTGCAGGAATTTATTCATGGCTGCCATTAGGCTTTAAAGTAATGAAAAAAATTGAACAAATTGTTAGAGAAGAGCAAAATCTAATTGGAGCTCAAGAAATGCTTATGCCTACTATTCAATCTTCTGAAATATGGAAAGAAAGTGGAAGATATGA
>CAZKXT010000027.1:0-7093 GCA_964556965.1 uncultured Alphaproteobacteria bacterium
AATATATTAAATCAGTTCTTGCCAACGCAAAAATTTTATCTGAAACTTTAAAAAACAATGGTTTTAAAATATTTTCAGGAGGGACTGACACGCATTTAATGTTAGTGGATTTAAGACCTTTTAACGTTACTGGCAAAGCCGCAGAAGTAAGTCTGGGAAAAGCAAATATTACTTGTAACAAAAATGGCATCCCTTTTGATACTCAAAAAATGACAATTACTTCCGGTATAAGACTTGGATCACAGGCGGCAACGACAAGAGGTTTTGGTTTAAACGAATTTAAAAAAGTAGGAAATTTAATAACCAAAGTTATTGTTGGATTGTCTAAAAATTCTGAAGATAATAGCAAAACTGAACAGGAAGTAAAAAAAGAAGTACTTGATCTTTGCTCCAACTTTCCAATATACAATCATTTGAATAAGGATTAATTTATGCTTTGCCCATTTTGTAGAGAAAAAGATACTTCAGTTATTGACTCCAGGCCCACAGAAGATGGAACTGCCATCAGAAGAAGGCGTCTTTGTACTTGCAATGGAGGAATGAGGTTCACAACTTTTGAAAGAGTTCAATTTAGAGAATTAACAGTTATTAAAAAAAATGGTCGAAAAGTTCCATTTGACAGAGAGAAGCTAGCCAAATCTTTTTTCACAGCTTTAAAAAAAAGACCCATAGATCACGACACTATTGAAAAAGCTGTTTCAAAAATATCAAGAGAGGTTGAGGAAATGGGCCAATCCGAAATTCACTCTAATGTGATTGGTACACGAGTAATGAATTCTTTGAAGGAGTTGGATAAAATTGGCTACATTAGATTTGCTTCGGTATATTCAAACTTTAAAGAGGTGGGGGAATTTGGTGAATATATTGAGGAATTAGACAACAAATCTAAAAATTAATTTTAATTCAAATTATTCAACTTTTTATCTTTTAATTGCCAATGATCACAGATCAAAAAAAATTAGAAAACACATCTAATAAAAATAATTTTTTTATGAATCTTGCATTTTTACATGCCAATAGAATTATTGGAAATACAGGAACAAACCCTGCGGTGGGGTGCGTTATAGTTAAGGACGGATGTGTAATATCCTCTGGTCATACCAGTTATAAAGGAAGACCACATGCAGAAGTAAATGCATTAAAAAACGGAAAGAAAAAAAAATATATTTCATCTTCAATTTATGTTTCGTTGGAGCCTTGTTCTCATTATGGAAAAACACCACCCTGCTCAAAGAAAATTGCCAAAATTTCCCCTAAAAACGTTGTTTATCCAATTTTAGATTATGATTTTCGTTCTAGAAACAAATGTAAAAAGATACTTCAAAAAAATAAAATAAGAGTTCAGGTATTAAAAAATCACAATTATTCAAAAATTTTTTACAAATATTATAAAAATTTTAAGGAAAAAAAAATTCCATTTGTTAGTTGCAAATTAGCAATTTCAAAAGATTTTTGTACAAAAAATAAGAAAAAAAAATGGATTACAAACGAATTGTCCAGAGGCAGAGTCCATATCTTGAGAGCAGCACACGATAGCATACTTACTTCGATCAAAACAATTAATGATGACAATCCAACATTAAATTGCAGAATCAAAGATCTTGAAAAACGCTCACCTTCAAGATTTATTTTAGATAAAAATTTAGAAATTTTAATGAATTCTCAAATAGTTAAAAGCTCACACAAATACAAAACTTATTTATTTTATAATAGAGGTTCAAAAAGCAAAATTAAAAAATTAAAAAATAAAAGAATTAAATTAATTTATGCCTCTCTAGATAAAAATAATCTTTTTAATTTGAAGGAAATTTTAAATAAAATACAAAAAATTGGCTATACAAGAATTTTTCTTGAAGCTGGAAAAAAATTAACTTATTCATTTATTAAAAATAACTTAATAAATGATTTACATGTTTTTATGTCACAAGAAAAGTTGGGTTCAAAAGGAGTAAAAAAGGTTAACTTCATTAAAAAACTAAACTTATTTTCAAATAAAAATTTAAATAAGGTTTATTTAAATGGAGATAAATTTTATACTTTGAAGATAAAATAATGTTTAATGGAATCATTTTTAATACTGGGAAAGTTAAGAAAAAACATATTGATAGATTTGGCCTTATTTTAACTATTAATTCTAAAATTAATATTAATTCTAAAAAAGAAATAGGTTCTTCAATTTGTTGCTCTGGAGCTTGTTTAACTTTAACAAAGTATAAAAATAAAAATCTCTCTTTCTATATATCAAAAGAAACAATCGAAAGAAGCAATTTATCTATGCTAAAAATAAATGATATTGTTAATTTAGAAAAACCAATTAAATTTGGAGATAGAATTTCGGGCCATTTTATTCAAGGTCACGTTGACACTACGGCTCGTGTGAAAAAAATTAAACTTTCTGGAAAATCTTGGTATATTGATTTTTCTCTTGAAAAAAAATTTAAAAAATATTTAATCAACAAAGGATCCATAGCTGTTAATGGTGTTTCTCTCACAATAGCAAAAGTAAAACAAAATGTATTTCAAGTGGTTGTTATTCCTCATAGTTTAAAATTGACAAATTTAATTAAATTACAAGAAAAAGATTTAGTAAATATAGAATTCGATATTTTATTAAAATATATTAAAAATAATTGAAAATGAAAAAAACATCATCGATTAAACAAATAATAAACGAGGCCAGAAAAGGAAAAATGTTCATACTGGTAGATAATAAAGATCGTGAAAACGAAGGAGATTTGGTAATTCCCGCATCAAAAATCAATCCGAAAAAAATTAACTTTATGGCCAAGCATGGTCGCGGCCTAATATGTTTAGCTTTAACCTCTCAAAAGATTAAAAAATTAAATTTGCCCTTAATGTCTTTGGTTAATAAATCAAGAACACAAACTGCTTTTACTGTGTCTATAGAATCTAAGAAAGGAATCTCAACTGGAATATCTGCTCATGATAGAGCCAAAACAATTAAAGTTGCTATCAAATCAAGCTCAAGCAAAAAAGACATTGTGTCACCGGGCCATGTGTTTCCTTTAGTGGCAAAAAGAGGCGGAGTACTGGAGCGAGCGGGACATACCGAAGCATCTGTTGATATATCAAAACTTGCGAAATTAAATCCAAGCGCAGTAATTTGTGAAGTGATGAACGAAGATGGAACAATGGCCAGGTATAAAGATTTAGTTCCGTTTGCAAAAATGCACAAATTAAAAATTGCCAAAATAGAAGATTTAATATCTTACAGATTAAAAAACGAAAAATTTATAAAAAACATTTCAAGCAAAACAATTAATATAAAAAAGTTTGGAAAATTTGATTTAAAAGTGTTTATAAATAAATTAGATTCTTCAGAACATTATGCCATCACAAAAGGAAAATTTGTAAAAAATAGAGCGGTTAGGGTGAGAGTTATTTCAACAAATATTTTAAAAAATATTACAAATTTTAAAAAAAATATATTTAATAATTCGCTAAAATATTTAACAAAATTTAACAATTTTGCACTAATTGTTGTTAAAGGTGCTAGCCCCGATCCTTCTTCTATTGAAAACAGTAGCGGTATATTGAGGCAATATGGAGTTGGTGCCCAAATAATTAAAGAGCTAAAAATAAGAAATATGATATTAGTATCAAGATCAAAGAAACGAGTTATTGCATTAAATGGATACGGAATAAAAATTATTAAACAAGAAATAATAAAATGACTTTGAAAATATGTATAGTTTCGTCTAAATACAACGAACAAATTACAGACGGACTATACAAAAATGCAGTTAGTAAATTAAATGCTCTGGGAATCAAAAAATTTGATTCAATATCAGTTCCAGGAGCTTTTGAAATACCCGTCGTTATATCAAAAATTATTAAGAAATATGATGGAGTTATTGCGGTTGGATGCATAATAAAAGGACAAACCCCAAACTTTGATTTTATTTCAAAAGCCATAACCAATGGAATAATGAAACTTTCTATTCTGCATAAAAAACCTATAGGCAATGCAATAATTACATGCTTGAACAAAGAACAGGCTCTAGCTAGATTTAACAAAGGCACCGAAGCGTCTCTTGCGGTTTTAGAAGTTTTAAAAATAAAATAATGTCAGACAAAAACATTGACAACAATCCAAGAGTTATTGTTATTCAGAAACTGTATGAAAAACATATTAATAAAGATTCTGAAATAAAATTTACAAAACACAGATATAGAAAATTTATTAAAGATGTGGTGAGCGGCACAATAGAAAGAAAAGAATATATTAATGAAATTATATCTTCAGAATTAAAAGATGAGATTAGGATATTAAGAGATTTAACTTTGAGAATTATTATAGAAGCTTCAATTTATGAAATCGTATTCAGACCCGATACTTCAATCAAAATTATAATAAATGAATATTTAAACGTTGCCAACGTCTTAATTGACGATGGGAAAAAAAGATTTTTAAATGCAGTTCTTGATAAATTGTCAAAAAAACTAAGACAAGAAAAAAATGAAAGAATTTGATATTATTAAAAAATATCTTCGGCCTTTGTCTCAAAACAATTACGGAGCTATGAATTTAACAGATGATGTTTATTTTGATTTAAAAAAAAATATAGCTATTTCCGTTGATACTTATATTGAAAAACAACATTTCTTATTTTCCAACAATCCAAAATTATATTTAAAAAAAATATTTAGAAGCTCAATATCAGATCTTTATGCAAAAGGAATAGAGCCGACAAAATATTTTTTTTCTTTATCACTGCCTAAAGGAAAATTTAAAAAAAAACATTTTTTGGAATTTAAAAAAATACTTTATTCAGAGCAGAAAAAATTTAATGTTCTTTTGTCCGGCGGCGATTTGACAGTTTCAAAAATTATGTCAATTACTTTTGTTTTTATGGGAAATTTGAAACACAAACCCATCTTGAGAAGCGGAGCAAAAACATTTGATGATATTTATGTTACAGGAAATATTGGAGACGCGTATATAGGACTTAGATTATTAAAAAAAAGAATATTTTTTAACAAAAACAAAAAACATTTTGTAAAAAGTTACACCAGTCCTGAGCTGCCTATTAAATTTAGTAAATTTTTATATAAATTTTCCAATAGTTCTATAGATATATCCGATGGCATTTTCCAGGATTTAAATCATTTGTTAGATTATTCTAAAAAAGGAGCATCTATAAATATAGAAAAAATACCATTATCTAAACAACTTGAACAATTAATTCAAAGCAAAAAATTGAATTTGATCAATGTGATCTCTAATGGAGACGATTATCAAATCCTTTTTACAAGCAAAAAAAATAATAGGAATAAAATTTTTAAATATTCTAAAATTTCAAAGGTCAAAATCAGCAGAATTGGCCTAATAACGAGAGATAAAAAATTAAAAACTAACAATTATGGAAAAGTGATAGATTTTAAGGATAAAAAAATGGGATATACACACAATTTTTGAAAAGATTTTTGTTGCCTTTTTTCTTTTTTTTTGGCAATTTGCGTTTTTTTAATTGTAATTGAACATTAATTAATTCATGAACTTACTCTTTTTAATTATTTTGTCAGGATTGGTTGCAATCTTATATGGCTATATAGCGGGCAAACAAATATTATCGGCAAGCCCTGGAAATCGCAAGATGCAGGAAATTGCTAGCGCAATTCAAGTTGGCGCCAAGGCTTATCTAAATAGACAGTACAAAACAATTGCTGTCGTTGGTTTGTTCGTTTTAGTAATTGTAACTTATTTTTTAGGCATCTGGGTTGGAATTGGGTATTTTATTGGCTCATTCTTATCAGCTGTTGCGGGATATGTTGGAATGTTAGTTTCGGTTCAGGCTAATGTTAGAACAGCAGAAGCATCAAGAAAAGGATTGTCAGAAGGACTTGCTATTGGTTTTAAATCAGGAGCTGTCACAGGAATGTTGGTGGCTGGTCTAGCTCTTTTATCAATAGCTATCTATTATTTATTACTTGTGACTCTAAATGTTAACGAAAGAGAAATAATAAACGCTCTTGTTGGACTTGGTTTTGGAGCTTCTCTTATATCTATTTTTGCAAGACTTGGTGGAGGAATTTTTACAAAGGGAGCTGATGTGGGAGCTGATTTAGTTGGAAAAGTTGAGGCAGGAATTCCTGAGGATGATCCTCGTAATCCAGCTGTGATAGCAGATAACGTTGGAGACAATGTTGGAGATTGCGCTGGAATGGCGGCGGATTTATTTGAAACCTATGCGGTGACAATAGTAGCAACAATGGTTTTGTCTTCAATTTTTTTTACAAATGATTTTAATATGGCAATTTATCCTTTAGCAATTGGTGGCAGCTGTATAATTACTTCTATAATTGGAACTTTTTTTGTGAAATTAGGAAAAAGCAAAAATATAATGGGAGCCTTGTACAAAGGATTTATAGCTACAGCACTTCTTTCCCTTATAGTGCTTTATCCTGTTACTGATAAAATTATAGGAATAGATAATATTTACAAATATTCTAATACAAGTTTTACTGGTTTGGGATTATATTTTTGTGGAGCAATAGGTTTGGCAATTACAGGATTAATAATTTGGGTTACAGAATACTATACAGGAACTAAGTTTAGACCTGTGATGAGCGTGGCAAAATCTTCCATAACTGGACATGGAACAAATGTTATTCAAGGCTTAGCAGTCTCTCTAGAAGCAACAGCGTTGCCAGCAATAATAATTGTTGCTGGAATATTGTTAACTAATAACATAGCAGGGTTATTTGGTATAGCTATCGCAGTTACCACAATGTTGGCTTTAACTGGAATGGTTGTTGCATTAGATGCGTATGGCCCAGTAACCGACAATGCTGGCGGAATAGCACAGATGTCAAATTTACCAAAAAAAGTAAGAAAAAATACCGATGCACTTGACGCTGTTGGAAATACAACAAAGGCTGTAACAAAAGGTTACGCAATTGGATCGGCTGGTTTGGGAGCTTTAGTTTTATTTGCTGCCTACACAGAAGATATAAAGTTTTTTTCATCGGTTTCTGATTCTAGGTTGTCAAATGTATCTGTAAATTTTTATTTATCAAATCCATATGTTGTTGTTGGTTTGTTGATTGGAGGAATGTTGCCTTATCTTTT
>CAZKXT010000028.1:0-7068 GCA_964556965.1 uncultured Alphaproteobacteria bacterium
TAATTAAAAAAATATCAGAATGGCCAAACTGCGTTAAATTATCAGCTGATAATTTGGAACCTCACAAAATAACTTTCTTTTTGTATGATCTTGCAACAGTATTTCATGCTTACTGGAATTTAGGTAAGCAAGATCACGCTTATAAATTCATTGATGATTCTAAAAAAATTAAAGAAAACGCTCATGCGATTTTAAAAGCTTTAGCAATTGTAATTAAAAATGGGATGAAAATTCTTGGAGTTTCTACACCAAGCAAAATGTAATGATGTTAAACATAATGAGATACTTTCCAACAATATTAGTGTTTTTTTTGTTATTTTCGATTTTTTATTTTTATAATTCTGACTTAAATAAAAAAAATGAGTCACGAGCTAACATAATTTTCAATAATTTATTGAAAAATAAAGAGGCATCCTTAACAATCGTAGAAAATGATACGAATGATATTTTAGATTTTAAAAGCGACGTTGACAATTATTTAAAAAAGAAAAAAAAAAGATATTTTTGGAATCTATTAAAATAAATGAAAAAAAAACCTTTAATAATCGGAATCAAAGGATTAAATTTATCCCAAGCAGAATTTTCGTTGTTAAGACAAATTAACCCTTGGGGAATAATTTTATTTGAACGAAATATAAAAAACATATCACAACTTAAACATTTAATTATACAAATTAAAAAATGCTTTAACGATAAGAATTTTCCAATTTTAATTGATCAAGAAGGAGGCAGAGTTTCAAGACTAAATAAGATATTTGATTTTAGTTACTATACTCAAAAGTTTTTCGGAAATATGTATAGAAAAAAGAAAATGTTTGTTTTTAAAAATTATTATGAAAATTATATAAATTTTCTATGTCACATATTTAATTATCTTGGAATAAATATTAATACATCTCCAGTTTTGGATATAGAAAGAGGAAAATCTAATGGAATCATAGGCGACAGATCCTTCTCCACTGATAAACTTATAATTTCTCAATTGGGTAAATTATGCATTCAATTCCACAACAAAAATAAAATAGGTACTATTATTAAACACATACCTGGGCATGGCGCATCAAACATTGATAGCCATCATTTTTTACCAAAAACTAATTTAAGTAGAGAAAATTTAACGAAAAATGATTTTTTTCCATTTATGAACTCGAAATCTTTTTTTGCTATGACAGCTCATGTTAAATACAATAATTTTGATTCTCAAAATCCCGCCACTCATTCAAAAGTTATCATTAATGAAATAATAAGAAAAAAAATGAAATTCAGAGGAGTGATTATGACGGACGATATTTCCATGAAGGCATTAAAAGCTGATTTAAAAACCAATGTTATTAAATCCTTGGACGCAGGATGCAACCTAATATTGCATTGTAATGGCAATTACTCTGAGGCAAAACTAATATCCAAAACAGTACCATATTTAGATAAATTTCTTTTACTAAAGACTAAGGAATTTTATAACTTTTTAAATTAGTGTAGAGTATATGAGATTTTAATGACTGAAAATTCTTTAAATTTAAATATCAAAAATTTTTCAGGATCACTTGATGTTTTGCTAGAGTTGGCAAAAACACAAAAAGTTGATCTTGCAGAAATTTCAATAACTGAATTAGCTGATCAGTTTAGTTCCTATATATCAAAATCTAAAACCATAAATTTAGATTTAGCCTCAGAATATTTATTAATGGCATCATGGCTAACATATTTAAAATCAAAACTTTTGTTGCCTGAGTCAGAAGAAGAAGAATTTAAAGCATTAGAGGTAGCAGAAAAATTAAAAATTCAATTAAAAAAACTTGAACTTATAAGATTGCTTTCAGATTCTTTGTTGAAAAAGAAAAAACTGGGTGTCGAGATTTTTTTAAGAGGACAACCTGGGAACATAAGACCGAAGTTTAGCTCGAAATATACCGCTTCGTTATACGAAATATTAAAATCATATTCTGATTTTACCGCAAGGAAAAATTTTAAAACGGTAAACATTCTAAAACTTCCTGTTTTTACTACGGAACAAGGCATAGAAAGAATCAAGTCTTTTTTTGGAAAGTTAAAAAAATGGGTGAGCGTTTATGATTTAATACCAAATAATTTTAAATCAAAAAATTATAAAAAAACTGGTATAGCGGGTATTTTTTCTGCCTCTCTAGAGCTTGCAAAAGAAGGAAAAATTAAAATCGAACAAAAAAAATTATTTGACCCTATATATATTAAGGAAGAATAAAAATGGTTAGCAAAAAAAAATTTAAAATACTTAAATTTTCTAATACTAAGATTAGCAACAATGAAAGAAAGGTTGAAGCGATTTTGTTTGCGGCAGCCGAACCTCTAGACACGGAAACCATAAGAGCTAGAATTGGAAAAGCGTTAGACGCAGATAAAATATTGCTATCTTTACAAAAACACTATTCGTCAAGAGGGATTAATTTAGTCTGCATTAAAAACAAATGGTCATTTCGTACTTCTGATGATTTGTCTGAATTAATGAGTCTTCAAAAATCTACTCAAAAAAAATTGTCTAAGGCCGCTATAGAAACACTGGCAATAATTGTTTATCATCAGCCTGTAACAAGATCTGAGATAGAAGAAATAAGAGGTGTGGCTTTTGCATCAGGCACAATGGAAATATTGTTAGAATTAAATTGGGTGAGGCCAGCGGGCAGAAAAAATGTTCCTGGAAAACCAATTCAGTATGCCACCACAGATGATTTTTTAAGTCATTTTAATTTAAATAATTTATCAGATCTACCAAATGTTGAAGAATTAAGTTCTGCAGGTTTAATAGATTCTTCAAGTATAGATAGTTCGATTTTTGGAACAAAAAATTATTTAGAAAAAACTCATTCAGAAAATAATGAAAACTTGTACTCAAATATAGACCAATTAATAAAAGGAGATTCTAGCGAAAACAAAAAGAAATAAGAAAAGAGCTCTTTAATTAATGTAAAAAAAAGTATATATCTTTCATATGAGTATAGGTTTTTGGCAAATAGCGATAGTTGTAATTTTGATTGTCCTTCTTTTTGGAAGGGGTAAAATATCTGATTTAATGGGCGATGTAGCTAAAGGAATAAAAAGTTTTAAAAAAGGTATGTCAGAAAATCCAGACGCAAACAACAAAAACTCTACAACTGACGACGATAATAATTCAAAACAAGATTAATTTTGTAAATGCCTCAAATTGGCTGGTTTGAGATTTTAGTAATTGTAGTTATTGCTATATTGGTCATAGGCCCCAAAGACTTTCCCTTTGTTTTGAGAAAAATAGGAAACTGGATAAACACAGCCAAAACTTATATTGCCAATCTAACATCTAATATTGACGAAATAACAAATTCCTCAATTACTGACGAAGACACAACAGACAAAAAAATATCAAAAAAATCTTCAACAAAAGATGACAATGAAAACCCAAGACAAAATTAAGTTTGACAGCTTTACCGATCATTTGATTGAACTGAGATCAAGATTAATCAGGTCTATGGTAGTTTTTGTGTTATTTTTTGTTTTGTCATATTATTTTGCAGAAGAAATTTACAATTTTTTAGTGAAGCCTTACTCTGACGCTGTATCAAATAGCGATGTAGACAGAAGATTGATTTATACGGCTTTGCACGAAACCTTTATAGCATATTTAAAAGTTGCCTTTTTTACTTCGTTTTTTGTATCAAGTCCCATAATATTAATGGAAATTTGGAAATTTTTAGCACCAGGCTTATATAAAAATGAAAAAAGAGCCTTGCTTCCTTATTTGATTTTAACTCCAGTTTTATTTTTTTTAGGAGGGATGCTTGTTTATTATTTGATTATGCCCTTAGCAATAAATTTCTTTTTAAGTTTTGAAACTGCTAATTTGAATGGAAATTTACCAATACAGCTGGAAGCAAAAGTAAACGAATATCTGAGTTTAGTAATGAAATTAATATTTGCATTTGGTTTAAGTTTTCAATTGCCTGTGGTTTTAAGTTTATTAGCAAGAATAGGATTTGTTGATTCAATTTTTTTAAAAAAAAGAAGAAAGTATGTGATTGTGATTATCTTTATTTTTGCTGCATTTCTGACACCGCCTGATCCAGTTACACAAATAGGATTGGCTTTACCTCTTTTGTTATTATATGAAATATCTATACTGCTTGTTAAGATGATAGAAAAACGAAATGCATAATATAAAAGATATTAGAAATCAAAAAGATTTATTTATTAAAAAACTTAAGGATAGAAATTTTACATTAAGCATAGATGATCTTTTAAGTTTGGATGCCAAAAACCGTCAATTAATACAAGAAAAAGAATCTTTTGAGCAAGAAAAAAAAATTATTTCAAAAAAAAAAGACCCAGGCAATTTTGAATTATCAAAAAAATTATCTAAAAAAATTCAAGAACTAGAAGATAAACAAAAAAAAATTTTAATAGATATACATAAAATTCTGGATTCAATACCAAATATTGCACTAGACGATGTGCCTATTGGAAAAGATGAGTCCGCAAACAAAGAAATAGAAATTTTTTCTAAGCCAAAAAAATTTGATTTTAAAATCCTTTCTCATTACGAAATTGGAAAAAAACTAGATATGCTTGATTTTGAGACAGCCACCAAAACAACTGGATCAAGATTTGTGTTTTTAAAAAAAAATCTAGCTCTAATGGAAAGAGCATTAATTAATTATATGCTAGATATGCATACAAGAAAATTTGAATATATTGAAGTCTCTCCTCCAATTTTAGCAAATTACGGAACAATGTTTGGTACTGGCCAACTACCAAAATTTACTGAAGATCAATTTGAAGTAAAATTAAATGAAGAAAATGACAAAGATAGAAAGTTTTTAATTCCAACAGCCGAAGTAGTTTTAACGAATATGGTTAGAGAAAGCGTTCTAAAATTTCAATCTTTGCCACTAAGAGTTACTGCTCATACACCATGTTTTAGAAAAGAAGCCGGTAGTTACGGAAAAGACACAAAAGGAATGATGAGGCAACATCAATTTCATAAAGTCGAGTTGGTAAGCATTGTTCATCCAGAAAAAAGATTGGAGGAGTTAGATAGAATGGTTAATTGCGCTGAACAAATATTGAAAAGTCTTGACCTGCCTTTCAGAAAAATCCTGCTCTCTTCTGGGGATATGGGCTTTAGTGCCGAAAAAACATACGATCTAGAGGTGTGGATTCCTTCCGAAAATAAGTATAGAGAAATATCCAGTTGTTCATCTTGTGGTCAATTTCAAGCTAGACGTATGAATGCAAAATTTAAAAACAAAGATAATAAAAACGATTTTGTGGCCACTTTAAATGGCTCTGGTTTAGCCGTAGGAAGAACAATGATTGCAATAATTGAAAATTTTCAAGAGAAAGATGGGAGCGTTAGGGTGCCTGCGCCATTAAGGCCCTATATGCACAATTTAGAAAAAATAAAGATATAGTTTTTATTAATATTGTTTATTTTTTTTTTATAGTATATTTATTAAAATAAAACAGGAACATTTATGGAAGGAATAGCACAATTAATACCACTAATTTTAATATTTGTAATTTTTTATTTTTTTCTTATAAGGCCTCAACAAAAAAGAGTTAAGGATCACAAAAATATGGTCGCTCAGTTAAAAAGAGGGGATCAGGTGATTACTTCTGGAGGAATAGTTGGACGGATTGAAAGAATTTTAGAAGATGATAAGGTTGAATTAACAATATCTGAAAATGTGAATGTTAAAGTTGTAAAATCTACTATACAGAGCCTTTCCGAAAAAACAGAAAAAAAGAAATAATTAAATCTTGTGTTATATTTTTCAAAGTTAAAAATTATCTTAATTTATTTTTTTATCTTAACAATATCTTTAATTACCGTTGGTAATTTTTTAGACAAAGATTTTAATTTTATAGATAAAAAAATTAATCTTGGACTTGATTTGCAGGGAGGCTCGTATCTTTTGTTAGAAGTAGATTCTAAACCATTAATCGAACAAAAATTACAAAATAAATTATTGTCAATTAAAAAATATTTTAAGAGCAATAATTTGCAATATTCAAACATTTTGCTCAAAGACGAAAAAATTTATTTAACTACCGAAGATAAATATCAAAAAGAATTTTTAGATTATTTTTTGGATAAAAAAAATAATCTAAACATATATTTTGCAAGATACAAAAGTTATGAAATAGATCATGAAATAAAAAATAATAATTTAATTTTATCTTATTCAAAATACGGCATAATCAATATAGAAACTCAAACTCTAGATCAATCTTTAGAAATAGTTCGAAGGAGAATTGATGAAATTGGAACAAAGGAACCAACCATATTAAAGAGAGGAAAAAATAGAATTTTAGTTGAATTGCCGGGTTTAAAAAATCCAGAAAGAATAAAATCGTTATTAGGAAAAACCGCTAATTTAACTTTTCGTTTTGTAGGAACTGATGCTTCCAATGAATTTGGTTATGAAGAATTGCCAAGTGAATCAAGTGACGAACAGCTTAAAATTAGCAGAAGAGTAATTATAAGTGGAGAAAATCTAGTTGATGCTCAGCCCATGATGGATAACTTAAATAACGAAGCCGTAGTTTCATTCAAGCTTGATAGACTCGGATCTCAAAGATTTGGACAGGCTACGAAAAAAAATGTGGGAAAAAGACTAGCGATAGTTTTGGATGGAAAAGTTATCAGCGCTCCATTTGTAAGAGAATCTATTTTGGGAGGTTCTGGACAAATATCAGGAGATTTTACTTTTCAAACAGCCACGGATCTCGCTTTGCTTTTAAGATCAGGAGCTTTACCAGCACCAATAAATATAGCTGAAGAAAGAACCGTGGGACCAGATCTAGGAGAAGATTCTATAAAAGCAGGAGCAATATCTTTAATTTTGGGATTTTTTCTGGTCATAGCTTTTATGCTTAGCAAATATAAGATTTTGGGCTTGATATCCAATCTATCTCTCTTTGTGAATCTGGTATTACTTTTGGGAATTCTTACATTATTTGAAGCGACATTAACTCTACCAGGTATTGCTGGAATTATACTAACTGTTGGAATGGCTGTTGATGCAAATGTATTAATATTTGAACGAATTAAAGAAGAAA
>CAZKXT010000029.1:0-7013 GCA_964556965.1 uncultured Alphaproteobacteria bacterium
AAATCAAAATACAATTATTGGAAATACAGTATTATATGGCGCAACATCAGGAAAATTATTTGCTTCAGGAAAAGCTGGAGAAAGATTTGCTGTAAGAAATTCTGGAGCAGAGGCCGTAATAGAAGGATGTGATTCTAATGGATGTGAGTATATGACAGGAGGAACAGTGGTTATACTGGGAAAAATAGGCGATAACTTTGGAGCTGGAATGACAGGAGGCATGGCTTTTATTTATAATCCAAATTATGATTTTGAAAATTATGTAAATTTTGAATCCGTGGTTTGCCAAAAACTCGAAACTCAATATTGGAAAGAGCATCTAAAAAATTTAATCAAAGAGCATTTTGTTGAAACAGAATCCATTGTTTCCAAAAAAATAATTGAAAATTTTGATGAAGAAATAAAAAATTTTGTACAAGTTTGCCCAAAAGAAATGTTAAATAAATTAGAAAATCCAATATCTTTTAAGAAAAAATTTTCAAAAGCAATCTAAAAAATATGGAAAAAAGATTTAAATTATTTTTTTTTGGTTTTGGGCAAGTTGCAAAATATTTTTTAAGTAAATTAATTCAAGAAAAATATAACTTTGATTTAGTTGCCACCAACACAAAAAAAACAGAAAATAAAATATTTAATCAGGTTAATTTTAAATCATATTATTTTTTTAATAATAAATTTGATCCAAACTTATTAAATGAATTAAACAATTCTAATAAAATTTTAATTTCAATTCCACCAAAAGAAGGTCAAGATGTAGTTTTAAAAACATTTCATAAAGTATTTAAAGAATCTAAATTTGATTGGATTACTTATTTATCTGCAACTAGTATCTACGGAAACACAAATGGTGAATGGGTAGACGAAAATACAAATCCAAACCCAACTTCTTCTAGAGGAATATCAAGATTAAATGCAGAGAAGACCTGGTTAGAATATTTTAAAAATTATAAAATTCCTATCCAAATATTTAGATTAGCTGGAATTTATTCTAATGAAAATAATGTATTGCGAAGACTTAAATTGGGAACTCAAAATATGGTAGAAAAAAAAAATCATTATTTTTCAAGAATACATGTAGAAGATATTGCGGAGATTCTTTTTATCTCGCTTCAAAAATTTAACTCTGGAGAGATATTTAATATTTCCGATGATTATCCAAGTTCTAATATTGAACTAGTAAAATATGCTGCTGGGTTAATCAATATGAAAATTCCCAAAAGTATTAGCGTGGATCAAATAGAAAGTGAAATGTTAAAAGATTTTTATAGAGATTCAAAAAAGGTTAAAAATAAAAAAATGAAAAATTTTTTTGGACATAATTTAAAATACCCAACTTTTAAAGAAGGTTTAAAATTTATTAAAAATCATATGATTTAATTCGTTGCATATTTTTTTTAAATCACTTTTTTTGGATAAGCTATGATCTCCATTTTTTATGATTATCAATTTTCTTTTTGAATTTTTACAAATTTTAAATATTTTTCTTGAAAAACTTATAGGAACAATTTTGTCCTTGAGTCCGTGAAACAATGTCATAAATATTTTCAGATTAATTCTATTATTTAAAACTTTATTTTTTCTTCCATCAAAAATCAATTGTTTGGTTATAGGATAAACATGATCTCCAGCCTGAACATTATAAATTTTATTTTTTATAATATTTTTTTTTATTTTTTTACTAAATTTTTTCCACATTAAATTTTCTAAAAACTCTGGAGCAGATGCAATTCCTATCAAGCCAAAAATCCTTTTTTTAAAATCAGGAAACAAATTTAGAGCTATCCAGCTTCCCATACTTGATCCTACAAACAAAAGCTTACCTTTTGTTTTTGCTTTAATTAGTTGTTTGGCATCACTTGTCCATTTTGAAATATTTCCACTAGTAAATTTTCCTGATGATTTTCCATGACCCGAATATTCAAATTTAAGAAAATTTATTTTTTTCTTTCTACAATATTTTAAAATAGCCGAGGGTTTTTTTCCAATCATGTCCGACATGAAGCCATGAAAAAAAACAATTGTAATTAAGCTATTTTTATTTAAATAAAAGTACTTAATTCGGATCTTCTTAGTTTTTCTAAAATATTTAGATTTTTTGTATGACATTTTAATAATATAATAATTAATAATAATGGAAAAGAAAATTAAAGTTTTGCAGGTAATTCCTAAACTTGGATATGGAGGGGCAGAAACAGGATGTTACGACTTGGCACACTACTTACATGAGAATGATTGCAAATCATATATAGTAACAAGCGGGGGTGAGCTAACCAAGTATATCAAAAAAGACAAAGTTACTTTAATTAGATTACCAGTCCATTCGAAAAATCCAATTTTAATTTTTTTAAATTTTTTAATTATTTCAATTTTGATAATTTTTTTAAACATAACAATTGTTCATGCAAGAAGCCGAGCACCTGCGTGGTCATGCTTGTGGGCAACGAAAATTACAGGAAGAAAATTTGTTACTACCTTTCATGGAACTTACAATTTTTCAAATTCTATAAAAAGATTTTATAATTCATCTATGGTTAGATCAGATTTAGTAATTGCAGGATCAAATTTTATTTTTTCTCATATAAACGAATACTATCCAGAATTTTTTTTAGATGATCGAAGAAAAATGCGTGTTATTTTTAGAGGAATAAATACAGAATATTATGATCCAATGGCGGTTGATGGTTTGAAAGTTATCTCTTTAAGAAGAAAGTGGAAATTAAAGGAAGAAGATTACGTAATTCTTATGCCAGGCAGATTAACCGGCTGGAAAGGTCAAGAAGTTTTTGTTGAAGCTATAAACATTTTAAATTCCATAGAAACCGAAAAATCTTTTGTTGGAGTCATTCTGGGCAGCGACCAAGGAAGAAAAGTTTATTATAAAAAACTTCAATCACTAGTTGACAAGCACAGACTATCAAAAAAAATTATATTTATTTCTTCTTGTGAAAATATGCCAGCAGCCTATAAACTTGCTCATGTTGTTGTGTCCGCATCTATTGAACCAGAAGCGTTCGGTCGTGTTTCTGTGGAAGCTCAATCAATGAGAATCCCAATTATTGCTAGTGATCTAGGAGGCTCTAAAGAAACAATAATTAATGAAAAGACTGGTTTTTTGATAAAAAGCAAAGATCCAAAGATTTTAGCAGAAAAGTTAAAAAATGTTTTAAATTTGGATAATAATTTATTGCAATCAATTGGTTTAGAAGGTAGGAAAAATGTATTGAAAAAATTTGATGTAGAAAAAATGTGCAAAGCAACTCTTGCGGAGTATAAAAAAATTTTAATTTAATACTTTAAACTATGCCACATATCACTTTACCCGACGGTAAAAAAATTAAATTTAACGAAAAAATAAATGGATCAGATCTTGCAAAGAAAATAAGCAAATCTCTTAGCAAAGATGCTTCCATAATGGAAGTAGATGGAGAATTGAAAGATTTAGGTCATGAAATAGTTAAAGATTCGAAAGTTAGAATTATTACAGTCAAAGACAAAGAAGGTTTGGAAGTTCTTAGGCATGATACTGCGCACATATTGGCAATGGCGGTTCAGGAGCTTTTTCCCAAAACTCAGGTAACTATTGGACCGGTTATTGAAGATGGATTTTATTATGATTTTTCAAGGAAGGAACCTTTTACAGAAAATGACCTTTTAAAAATAGAAAAAAAGATGGAAGAGATAGTTGATAGAGATGAAAAAACTTCAAGAGAAGTTTGGAAAAGAGAAGATGCAATAAAACATTTTGAGAAAATTGGAGAAAAATATAAAGCTGAAATTATTAAGGATATTCCAAAAGAAGAAGAGGTATCCATTTATTATCATGGAAAATGGCATGATTTATGTAGAGGGCCGCACTTACTTTCTACTGGTAAAATAGGAAAAGCATTTAAACTTTTAAAAGTATCAGGCGCTTACTGGAGAGGCGATTCAAAAAATGAAATGTTGCAGAGAATATACGGAACGAGTTGGCCAAATAAAAAAAATCTAGAAGAATATTTAAACCGATTAAGAGAAGCTGAAAAACGAGACCATCGTAAATTAGGGAAAGAGATGAATTTATTTCATTTCAGAGAGGAAAGTCCAGGGGCAGTTTTTTGGCATGATAAGGGATGGAATTTATTTTTAAAATTGGTTGAATATATGAGGCATAAACAAAAAAGAGCAGGCTATAAAGAAATTAATACTCCCGAAATATTAGATAAATCACTTTGGGAGAAGTCTGGCCATTGGGAGAAGTTTAGAGAATTTATGTATACAACTGACACTCCAGATGAAAAAAATTTTGCAATAAAACCCATGAATTGCCCAGGATGTGTTCAAGTATTTAACCAAGGCTTAAAAAGCTATAGAGATCTTCCATTAAAATTTTCAGAATTTGGAAAAGTTCATAGATATGAGCCTTCTGGTGCATTACATGGCTTGATGAGAGTACGAGCGTTTACTCAAGATGACGCACATATATTTTGTACAGAAGATCAAATTACAGAAGAGTGTATTAGTGTTACAAATTTAATTTTAGAAATTTATAGAGAGTTAGGTTTTAAGGACGTTCTTCTTAAATATTCAGATAGACCAGAAGTAAGAGTTGGTGACGACAAAGTTTGGGATAAGTCAGAAAAGGCACTTCTTGATGCAATAAAAGCTTCAAAAATAAAATATGAAATAAACAAAGGCGAAGGTGCTTTTTACGGGCCAAAGATAGAATATGTTTTAAAAGATGCAATTGGTCGTGATTGGCAATGTGGAACTTTACAAGTAGATTTAAATTTACCTGGAAGGCTCGGAGCCTCTTATGTTGATCAATCAGGATTAAAAAAAGTTCCAGTGATGTTGCATAGAGCTTTATTTGGTTCACTAGAAAGATTTATTGGAATATTGATTGAACATTACGCGGGCAAGTTGCCTTTGTGGCTCTCACCTATACAGGCCGTAGTGCTTCCCATTTCAATTGAATTTAGTGATTATGCAAAAAAGGTGTTTAATGAATTAATAAAAGCAGGTATAAATTCAGAAGTGGATTTAAAAAATCAAAAGATAAACTTTAAAATACGAGAGCATTCCCTTGCCAAGATACCGTTGCTGTTGATTTGTGGACAAAAAGAAAAAAAAGATAATTCAATTACTATAAGAAAACTTGGCTCAGAAAAGCAGGAAACATTAAAAGTTAGCAAGCTAATTTCTGAAATTTCAAAAAAAATTAACCTTCCTTCGAATTTAAACTAAGTGGCTTATCCAAAACAAAATTATTTTCAAAGAAGAACCAGATCATTTGGTCCAAGAGCAAATTATTACATCAAGGCCAGAGAAGTGCAAGTGATTAGCAGTGAAGGAAAAAATTTGGGAGTTTTAAATACTAACGAGGCAATAAAAATTGCAAAAGAAGAAGGTTTGGATTTAATAGAAATTTCTCCAAATGCAAATCCACCCGTTTGCAAGATTATTGATCAGGGAAAATATAAATATGAACTGCAAAAAAAAACAAATAAAGCCAAAAAAAAACAACGAGTGATGAATCTAAAAGAGATCAAGCTAAGACCTGTTACAGAAATTCACGATTATAATTTTAAAATAAAAAATGCCCAGAAATTTTTAACCAAAGGTGATAAGGTAAAATTTACTGTAAAATTTAAAGGACGAGAAATGCAACATACTCAGATGGGAAGAGATCTACTGGACAGAGTTCAACAAGATACCAAGGCAGTTGGCAAGCTAGAATTAAGTCCACAATTTGAAGGTAGGCAAATGATAATGATCATTCAGCCTCTCTAAATATCAGAAATTTTTCTCTTGTTAATCTATTTGTATATTTGTATAAGACTTAAAATTTTATGCCAAAACTTAAAACAAAAAGCTCAGCAAAGAAAAGATTTAGATTTACAGCTAAAGGCAAAATAAAAATGCCTCAAGCGAACAAAAGACATGGAATGATTAAACGAACTAATTCACAAATAAGAAAACAAAGAGGCACAACAATAATGTCAAAACAAGATACAAAAATTGTTAAATCATATATGCCTTATAGTGTGAGAGGCTAAAATGAGTAGAGTTAAAAGAGGGGTCACAAGCCACGCAAGACACAAAAAAGTTTTAAAAGCTGTTAAGGGACAGTTTGGAAGAAGAAAAAATACAATTAGGATTGCAAAGCAGGCCATGGAAAAGGCTATGCAATATGCTTACAAACATCGAAGAACCAAAAAGAGAGAATTTAGATCATTATGGATTCAGCGAATCAATGCTGGAGTTAGAGCTGAAGGAATAACATATTCCAAGTTTATTCACGGCTTAAATAAGTCTGGCGTACAAATGGACAGAAAAGCCCTTGCAGATATCGCTTATCATCACCCCGAAGCCTTTAAAAAAATAGTAAAAAAAGTTCAATCCTCCCTTAACTAATTCTATTATCTTTAATAAAGTAGGGAATCGCTAAGAAAAATTTTATATGGAAAATTTAAATCAAATTACATCTGATATTTTAAATAAAATAAAAAATATTAAAGATCGCAATGCCTACGATTCAATCAAAACTGAAATTTTTGGGAAAAAAGGAATTATCACTGAACTTTTTAAAAAAATTGGAAGCTTGGACCAAACTCAGAGAAAAGAATATGCTTCTCAACTTAACTCTTTAAAAAAACAAGCAACAGAAATTTTAGAACAAAAACTTAATGATTTTGATCAGTCAGAGATAAATAAAAAACTTAAAAATGAAAAAATAGATGTAACTTTACCAGGGCGAGCTTACTTTGCAGGCAAGATTCATCCAGTTTCTCAAGTCATAGATGAAGTGACTTCTATTTTTTCGGAGATTGGTTTTTCCGTTGAAGAGGGACCAGATGTGGAAAATGAGTATTATAATTTTTCTGCATTAAACACACCTGAGCATCATCCTGCAAGAGATATGCACGATACTTTTTATCTTGATCATTCTAAAGATTTACTTTTAAGAACACATACATCACCTGTTCAAATTAGAACAATGTTGAAAGGTAAACCACCTTTTAAAATAATTGCTC
>CAZKXT010000030.1:0-6610 GCA_964556965.1 uncultured Alphaproteobacteria bacterium
CTGATTTGTAATCAGTAGGTTCGCGGTTCGAGTCCGTGTGGGGGCACCATCAATAAAAAATTAATCGGAAATTCCTAAATGGGTATATTTAATATTAAGATAATCTTTAATTCCCATTGATCCACCTTCTCTACCATAACCTGTTTGTTTAATTCCGCCGAAGGGTGCTTCAGCCACAGCAACAACTGGTGTATTAACAGCTACGACTCCGGTTTCTAACATTTCAGAACTTTTGTGAGCTTTTTCCATTGAATTTGTATAAACATAACTAGCAAGACCAAGTTCATGATTGTTTGCTCTTTCTATAACTTCATCATAATTTTTAAATGTGGTTATGGGCACCAATGGACCAAAGGGCTCTTGATTCATTATTGTAAAATTATCTTTTACATTGTCAAAAACTGTAGGTTCATAAAAATATCCCTTGTTAAAACCCGCAGGTCTTTTTCCACCACACAAAATTTTTGCTCCCTCTTCTTTTGTTTTTTCAACAAGAGTTTCGACTTCTTCTAATCTTTTTTTTGTAGTCATTGGCCCAAGTTGAGTTTCTTCACTCAAGCCATTGCCTATTTTTAATTTTTTAGTTTTTTCTACAAATAATTTTGTGAAATTGTCTTTTTTATTTTCATGAATATAGAATCTGCTAGGAGATATACAAACCTGACCATTGTTTCTAAATTTTGCCAAGATGGCCATATCAGTTACCTTATCGATATTAACATCATCAAAAACTATGAATGGCGCATGTCCACTTAATTCCATGGTAACTCTCTGAACCTTTTCTGCTGCTTGCTTTAATATTAATTTGCCTACTCTCGTAGATCCTGTTATTGAAACTTTTTTTATTATATCAGATGAAATTAGTTGTGATGAAATTGAAGCGGGATCACCTGAAAGTAAGTTTACAACGCCTGGAGGCACTCCAGCTTCTTTTATTATGTTCATTATTTCCATCACGCTGCCTGGAGCTATAACATCAGGTTTGCAAATAACAGAACATCCTGCTGCTAAAGCAGTTGAAATTTTTCTTGAGGCAAGTATAACTGGAAAATTCCAAGGCACCAAAGCAGCAACAACACCCACGGGTTGGTAATATACATGCACTCTTGTATTTGCAAATCTACTTTCGATGGTTTGACCATATATTCTTTTTGTTTCTTCTGCGTTCCATTCAAAAATATCTGCGGCAGTATTAACCTCTCCTCGTGATTCCGTTAAAGGTTTTCCAACTTCTAGGGTCAACCATTTGGCTAATATTTCATTTTTTTTTCTGATCAAATCTGCAATTTTTCTGATTATAGAAGATCTTTCCCAAGGTGAGGTTTTTTTCCATAGAGCAAAACCTTTTTCTGCAGATTTTAACGCTCTCTTAACATCTTCTGGTCCTGCTTTAGATGCTTTTCCAATGATTTCTTCAGTTGCGGGATTAATAACCTCGTAGGTCTCTTTCTTCTCAGAAGATGTCCATTTGCCATCTATGAATTGTCCAAATTTGTTATACATTTGTGGGTAGTTTATGATAAATATTGTTGGAAATACATCACTATATTTAGCCCTATTGTTTGTGGCATTTCAAACATTTGGTTTTTTTAAAACTGAAAAAAAATTTATAAAAAGATATGAATTTTTCGTTTCTGGATTGTTAATTTTTTCATCTATTGCTTTTTTTTCTTTGATGTACGGATATTTTGTTTCGGACTTCACTATATTGAATGTTTTCAAAAATTCTCATTCCTCTAAGCCTTTGATTTACAAAATTGCAGCGACTTGGGGTAATCATGAAGGATCTATGTTGTTATGGATGCTTGTTCTAACCATATTTAATTTTTTAATATTTAAATTGTGTAACAAACAAAACTTAAAATACGTTTATAAAGCTTTACAAATTCAAGGTTTTATAATTTTTGGTTTTATGCTCTTTACAATATTAACCTCGAACCCTTTTCAAAATGTAGAATCATTTCAATCAGAAGGTTTGGGTTTTAATCCGATATTACAAGATCCTGCTTTAGCTATTCATCCTCCTTTTTTATATATTGGTTACGTGGGATTTTCCGCTGCATTTTCTCTTGCAATGGCAACTTTAATTTCACAAGCAAAAATTGCCGATGTTCCCTGGCATCAATATATAAAAACATTTGTAATGATAGCGTGGACATTTTTAACAATAGGAATCGCTTTGGGTTCAATTTGGGCGTACTACGAATTAGGATGGGGTGGCTGGTGGTTTTGGGATCCTGTTGAAAATGCATCATTTATGCCTTGGTTGTTGGGAACTGCCCTGATCCATTCTTTAATGATCGTTGACAAAATAAAATCGTTACAAATTTGGGTGCTGTTACTTTCTATTTTAACTTTTCTTTTAAGTGTTGTTGGAACTTTTTTGGTAAGGTCAGGAATTTTAACTAGCGTACATACATTTGCTCTCGATCCAAGTAGAGGAATTTACATATTAACCTTCATGGCAATTTTGGGTGGATATTCGTTTATTATTTTTTTTCAAAAATCAAAATATTTTTTTTCTGAAAAATATTTTTCTTTCTTAAGTAAAGAAGGTGCAATTTTATTTAATAATTTTTTGATGGTTGTGGTATGTGCTACAGTCTTTCTGGGTACAATATATCCATTAATTATAGAGGCTATATTAGATAATAAAATCTCTGTTGGAGAACCTTATTTTAACAAGACTATAATTCCTATAATTATACCTGCAATTTTACTTATGGGAGTTGCTCCTATCTTTGCTTGGAAAAAAGATAATTTAAAAAGAATAATAAAAGTATCTGCTCCAAAAATTATAGTAACTATTGTTCTTGCCTTATCTTTTTTATATTTTTATAAATTTATAAGTTTTATAGGCATAATAGGAATTTTTCTCGCCTTCTGGATTATCTCCAATAATCTCTTAAATTTAATATTCAAAACGAAAGGTTGCTCCAAAGAAACAATTCTAGCTCATTTTGGCGTGGGTTTATTGATATTAGGAATAACTAGCTCCAGTGTTTGGCAAGAAGAAAAGGTAGCTAGAATGAATATAAAAGATCAGGTAACAATTAAAAATTACACTATTATTTTTAATGATATTAATGAGATTAAAGGTCAAAACTACGTCGCAATACAGGGTGACTTTTTGGTTAATAGTAAAAAAAATAAAATCACTAATTTAAAACCAGAAAAAAGATTGTATCTTGTAACAAATATTGTAACAACTGAAGCTGCTATACACACAAATCTTGCAAGAGATTTATATATTGTTTTAGGCGATGGAAATAGCAATGATGGTTGGGTAGTAAGGTTTTACATAAATCCTTTGGTGATATGGATATGGATTGGAGTTGTGTTTATGTTTGTGGGAGGGATTCTTTCCATAAAAAAAAGTTTAGATAAAAAAAGAATAATTGGTTGATATGAATAAAAAAATATTTCTTGTTCCCGCTGTATTATTTTTTTTATTAATTGGTGTATTTTTTTATTTATTATTAATAGACAGAGATCCTTCTGAGTTACCTTCTGTGTTAATTAACAAAGAGGCTCCACAATTTAAAGCTGAATCTTTATTTGATGAAAAAATCATAATTTCGAATACAGAATTTGGTGAAGAAATTGTATTGATAAATTTCTTTGCTACTTGGTGTTTGCCGTGTAGAGAAGAACATCAATTTATTAAAAAACTTTCTAATGAGCCTGGAATAAAATTAATTGGTATTAATTATAAAGATAAAAAAAAAATAGCCAAGAAATGGCTTAACGAAATGGGAAACCCATACTCAAAAGTTGGTGTTGATAGAAATGGTCGTATAGCCATCGATTGGGGTCTATATGGAATACCCGAAACATATGTCGTAGATAAAAATGGGATAGTTCAATACAAATATATCGGTCCGATTACAAAAAAAACTTATAAAAGATTTTATTCTCAAATAAAAAATTTAAATAATGAAAAAAATTAAATTATATCATTATTTTATTGGATTAATTCTAATTGGCATCACAACATTTGCTCTTTCTGTTGAGCCTGAAGAGTTCATGAAAGATCCCAAAAAAGAATTACGTGCTCGTGAAATATCAAAAAATATTAGATGTGTCGTCTGTCAAAACCAATCTATTGACGATTCATCAGCTCAACTTGCTAAGGATCTTAGATTATTAATAAGGCAAAAAATTAGAGAAGGAAGTACGGACAAACAAATTTACAATTTTTTGACAAAAAGGTATGGGGATTTCATTTTATTAAATCCCCCATTAAAAACTAACACAATTTTTTTATGGCTCTTTCCGTTTGTACTTCTCCTTATAGGATTTTTTGTTATCCTGAAGCATCATAAAAAATCAAAGATTAATTAATTTTTTTATTTTTTTTATTCAGTTTTAATTTGATTAGCTCTGTTTTATATCTCATTAAAAAAATAACCAGCGAATATAAAAATAATCCTAAAATCATAATTATAAGAGGAATTAACATTGAATAATGAATTGTGGGAGCGGAAGTAAGTGTAATACTTGAGGTTTGATGTAACGTATTCCACCAGTCAACAGAATATTTTATAACCGGAATATTGAAAGAGCCAACAATAGCAACAAAACAATTAATTGTATTGGCTGTGTTAAAATTTTCAACAAATTTCCAAATCAAAATATATGTTAGATAAAAGATTAACAAGACCAACATTGAAGTTAGTCTAGCATCCCAAGCCCACCACACTCCCCAAGTAGGTTTGCCCCAAAGTGAACCTGTTAAAATAGAAACTAAGGTAAACACGAAACCTATGGGAGCAATACTTTTTCCAATATATGGTAGTATTTTAATTTTAAAAATAAGATTTAAAACGGAAATCGCTCCGAGTATTCCAAAAAGTCCAAGTGATAAAAATGATGCGGGCACATGCACATACATTATTCTAACAGAATCTCCTTGGACTCGATCCGGGGGAGAAAGGAATAATGCATAAACCATTCCAACAAAAACTACCGCCAGCATTAAAATAAGGAGAGTATTAAAATTTTTATTTTTAATATTAAGTATTTTATATGGAAAAAAATTTTTCAACATTAGTTTATTTATTATTTTCAAGTGCTTCTGTTACTTCTGGAGGCATATAATTTTCATCATGTTTTGCTATAATTTTATCAGCAATTAATAATTTTTTATCCTTTAATTTTCCTTCTACCACAACTCCTTTGCCTTCTGAAAATAAGTTGGGTATTGACCCGCTGTACAAAACAATAATTTCGTTTTTTAGATCAGTAATAATGAAATTGATTGAAGTTTCCTCTTTATTTATGGAATTTTCTTTGACTAATCCTCCTACCCTTATCTTTTTTTTATAAGAAATATCCATTTTATTATTTATTTCTGTTGGTGAAAAAAAATAAACCAAATTATCTTCTAAAGACTTAAATATAAAAAAAATAACCAATCCAAATATTATAAAAAGAACCAATAGAAGACTTACTCTAGATTTTACTTTTCTAGTCAGCATTGTATTATATAAATTGATTTAATTAATTTATAAAACTGAACTGCCCGACAACACTTCTTTTGAAATTGGATCTTTTTTAACAATTTCTAACTCACCAACAGGCACATTAAATTTGGACAAATATAATTCTTGCTGTGCTTCCAGCTCTTTTTTAGTTTTTGTGTATAACAAAAAACAACTCAGAAATGTCAGCAGAAAAGCGGGCCACACAAATAAACCATAACCATTAAAAAGTATAAGATTTAAATCCATGCCTATTTTATAATTTATTTCTATTATGATATCAATGTAATTTGTGGAATTAAGGCTAGTTCTTCTAACCCTTCGCTAAGTTCGTGTATTCCCTCATACGCAAAGTAAATTGCTAGTACAGCAAGTAAAACGCTTGATGCTCTAAAAAATGTTCCGATAGGAATTAGTTTTGTAACTTTATTAAGACCAAAATAAACTCCTATTAGAGCTATGGTTCCAGCTCCCGCACCAATAAAAACTGGAATTGTGTTATATATTCCTGACCCAACTAAAGCCCCATAAAATAACACGATCTCGAAACCTTCTCTTAAAATCGCTAAGAAAACAGTAAATGATAGTATAAAAGAATTTCCAGTTGCTACTGCTTTATCAACTTTTCCCTCGACATGCTGTTTTGCGTGGTGACAAAAGAAAGCAACGTAGGTCAACATGCATGCCGCAACCAGCATCACACCACCTTCAAAAAGTTCTTCGTGCGCATGTGTAATCCCTGCAATTTTTTTAAATCCTAAAGCCACTAACATTGAAGCAAATACACCAGCGGCTATGCCCCAAAATACCGCAGGTCTTTTGTCTCTAGCTTTAACTTTGTCTAGATACATAAAAACCAAAACAGCTATAAGCATCGCCTCAAAACCTTCTCTCAAAAGAATAAAAAATGAGCTAATAAAAGGTGTAATTGCTGTTTCCATATATTTAATCTCCCTTGCGCGATAACATTAATATTATAAATTTATAATGTCAATGATAATGATTATCAATTGCAATAATGTCGCATATAATAGACTTTTAACAATAAAACGTGAAAAACAACAATAAAAAGCGTGAAAAATGGGTGGCGGTCTCGGTAGGATTTGAACCTACGACCTTCTGTTTAG
>CAZKXT010000031.1:0-6535 GCA_964556965.1 uncultured Alphaproteobacteria bacterium
AAAATATAAGTACTTATGCGCGAGTTATTATGACAACATTTATCAAACAAAAAGATATCAAACAAAATTGGTTGTTAATCGACGCTGAAAATTTGGTTGTTGGTAGATTGGCAGTGTATATTTCTAAAGCACTAAGAGGAAAACTAAAAACAACATATACTCCCAGCATGGATAATGGAGATTTCGTAATTGTTACAAATGTAGATAAAATAAAGTTTACAGGAAAAAAATTTTTTAAAAAGAAGTACTATCGTCATACCGGACACCCGGGTGGAATAAAAATCACAACACCAGAGAAAATTAAACAGAAAAAACCTGAAGATATTTTAAAACTTGCCGTTAAACGAATGCTATCAAAAGGTCCTTTGTCTAAAAAACAACTTACTAAATTAAAAATGTATAAAGGTCCAGAACACCCTCATAAAATTCAAAATCCAATTGTTGTTAACTTTAAAAATCTAAATAGAAAAAATCAAATTTCTATTAACTAATTTATGAACGAACCTAATATAGAAACTCAAAGTATTCCAAAAAAAAAAGAAAAGATATCAATAAGTTTCAAAGATGGAAAATATGCAACGGGCAGGAGAAAAAAATCTGTAGCTCGTGTATGGATAGTGAAAGGTTCTGGTAATATTTTTGTAAATGGAAAAAAGATGAACGAATATTTTAAGAGACCAAGACACCAAATGGTTGTTGTGAGTCCACTTACCCATGTTAAAAGAGATACCTCATATGATGTCAGGTGTTTAGTTAAGGGTGGGGGATTGTCTGGGCAAGCAGATGCTATTATTCATGGGATTTCAAGAGCTTTAGCGGTAGATGATCCTAGTTTAAAAAGTGCACTTAAAAAAGAAAAATTCACCACGAGAGATTCTAGAGCCGTGGAAAGAAAAAAATACGGACACAGGAAAGCTCGTAGAAGTTATCAATTTTCTAAGAGATAATTTCCAAATAAATTTATCTTTTCAACAATTGCTGATATGTTTAATTCGATGAGAGAATCTATAAATGTTGCTATAGCTGGAGCCACGGGCTATATAGGTTTAGAGCTAATTAATATACTAAAGAATCATCCAAAAGTTAAAATTAGATATCTTTTATCTAAAAATTTTTCTGGCAAAAGTATAAAAAAATTTGACCAAAGAATTGGCAACAGAAAGCTTCCAAAACTTTCCAACATAAAAGAAGTTAATTGGAATAACGTAGATGTAATTTTCACAGCTCTTCCTAATGGAGAAGCTCAAAAAATTGCAAAAAAAATTAATAAAAAAAAAATACTAATAGATCTTTCTGCAGATTTTAGATTATCCGATCCTAAAATTTACAAAAAATGGTATAAGATAAATCACAAATGCAAAGATCTGCAAAAAAAAGCTGTTTATGCAATATCAGAATTTAAAAGAAATTATATTAAAACACACAAAATAATATCTTGTCCTGGCTGCTATCCTACATCAATACAATTACCATTGATTCCTGTAATAAAAAAGAAACTTATAAAAACCAATAGTATTTTGATAGATTCAAAATCTGGTTATTCTGGAGCAGGAAAAAATTTAAAGAAAAAGTTTAAATTTAAAAATTTATACGATTCAGTTTCCGCATATGGAGTGGGATCACACCGTCACATGGCTGAAATCGATCAAGAATTGTCGTTAGCATCTAAAACGAAAATTAATGCGCAATTTACTCCACATTTAATACCAATGTTTAGAGGCATTTTATCTACCATATATGTTCAGCTGTCTCCAAATGTAACAGCTAAAAAAATTTATAATTTTTTAAAATTAGCTCATAAAAATAATAAGTTTGTTAGAATAAAAAAGTTCAATATTCCAATAGGCACCGGGGATGTTATGAATACTAATTTTTGTGATATAACGGTTTGCTCCGACAGATCAAAAAATAAAGCTATAATAATTAGCTGTATCGACAATCTTATAAAAGGCGGCTCTGGTCAAGCAGTTCAAAATATGAATATAGCTTTTAATTTTAAAGAATCTATTGGTTTGAAATGAAACATCTTTACTTGTTATTATTTTTATTTCTTTTTTCATGTTTTGGAAATGAAAAAATTGTTTATTTATGTGGAGACTATATTTGTAAAAATAAAAAAGAAAGGGACCAATATTTTGAAGAAAATTTGGTTATCGAATATGTTAAAATTAGCAGTAAAAAAGAATTAAAAATTTTGAAAAAACAGAAAAAAAAAGAAGAAGTGGTCTTAAAAAAAGACAAGAAAAAACCTAAAAAAACAAAAGTAAGCAAAGTTTATTCTGTGAAAAAGGCCAAAAAAAGTAAAATTGTTGAAAAAAATGAGAAAAAAATTAACTCAAAAAATATTAATAATGTTAAAGTAGTCAAAAGTTTAGATGATTTTGATAAAATTGTAGAAGCTATTTACCAAGATAATGAAAACATTGGATATCCAGACATAAACAAATTTCCGGAATAATTATGAAAAAAATTAATATAGCTGTTGTTGGATTAGGAAACATAGGAAGTTATTTTGTTAAAACAGTTTTAAAAAATAAAAATAATATTGCAAAAAAAACAGGAAGAATTCCAGTTATTAAGTATATTTCGGCTAAAAATTATTTAAAAAAAAGAACTTTTAACAAAAATAAATTTATTTGGAAAAAAAACCCTTTAAAGGTTTTGTCCAATGATGTTGATGTGGTCGTAGAGCTTGTTGGCGGATCATCAGGAGTTGCAAAAAAACTCATTTTTGCTGCATTAAAAAACAAAAAACACGTTATTACCGCAAACAAATCCTTGATGTCAAAATATGGCGATCAATTAGCTGTCATTGCTGAAAAAAACAAAGTTAATTTAGAATACGAAGCAGCTGTTGCAGGTGGCGTGCCAATAATAAGATCTTTAAAAGATGGATTGATTTCGAATAAAATAAATAAAATTTATGGAATTCTCAATGGAACTACCAACTATGTTTTGTCATCAATGGAAGAAAATAAAAAAACTTTTTCTGAAGTGCTTGAAAAAGCCAAAAAATTAGGTTTTGCAGAAAGCAATCCAATAGCAGATTTAAATGGAACTGATGCTGCTGCCAAAATTAAAATTTTATCATCAATAGCTTACAATAAAACAATATCCAAAAACAAAATACTAGTTGAAGGAATACAACATATTAATTTAGTAGATATAAAACATTCAAAAGCCTTAGGTTACAAAATTAAACTTCTTGCTATATCTGAAATAAAAAAAAATAAACTGCTCGAAAGAGTTCATCCATGTCTGGTATCCAAAGATTCGCGTATAGCAAACATAAATGGCGTATTAAATGCAATAGTAATTGATGGTTTTCCAATTGGAAGATCGATATTACAAGGCGAAGGTGCTGGACCTGGTCCCACAACATCATCTTTAATTTCAGACTTATGTTCTGTTTTAAGAGGCAATGTTAAATATCCATTTGGTGTTTCATATTTAAATAGAAAAAAAATTGATAAATTTGATATTTTAAATCGCGACCTATCTTCATATTTAAGAATTAATGTGAAAGATCAGCCTGGAGTACTTTCTTCAATCACTAAAATATTTTCTAAAAACAAAATTTCAATCAAAAATTTAATACAAGTTCCAGACAAAAAAACGAAAATAGCATCAGTTGCAATTATTACTCACGAAAATAAAGAAAAAAACTTTAAAAATTTAATTAAAAATTTAACAAAAAATAAATTTGTTATAAAAAAACCTATCTTTATTAGAATTGAAAAAGTCTAAATGAGTATTGATAAAAAGTTTGTCAATTATTTTGTTTCCGCTACTGAACGAGCTGCTTATGGAGCTTCATTATTTAGAGGAAAAAATAATAAAATAGCTGCGGATCAAGCGGCTGTGGACGAAATGAGAAAAGAATTAAACAAAATTGATATGAAGGGGAGAATAGTAATTGGAGAAGGAGAAATGGACGAAGCGCCCATGCTATATATTGATGAAATCGTTGGAAATAAAAATAGCCACGAAGAGTTCGACATTGCGGTTGATCCTCTGGAAGGTACTAATTTTGCAGCAAAAAATTTACCTAATGCGATCTCAGTATTGTCAGTGAGTAAAAAAGGCAATTTGCTTAATGCCCCTGATATGTACATGGAAAAAATTGCAATCGGATCAAATTTACCAGAAGGTCTTGTTGATTTGGATAACGATGTTAAAAAAAATATAAAATTACTTGCAGATGCGAAAAACACCTCCCCAAATAAACTCACAGCCTGTGTACTAAAAAGACCGAGACATGACAAGATAGTAGAATCTTTAAATTTATTGAAAGTAAAAATTAAATTTATAACGGACGGTGATGTTTCGGGAGTAATATCGGTAGCAGATCCCAAATCATCTGTAGATATCTATTTAGGTATTGGAGGAGGACCAGAAGGAGTGTTATCAGCATCTGCTTTGGCTTGTTTAAATTGCCAAATGCAAACAAGACTTTTTTTTCAAAATGATGAAGAAAAAATTAGGGTAAAAAAAATGGGAATCAAAGATTCAAGTAGAAAATATAATATTATGGATATGGTTAAGGGAGACGTAATTTTTTGCGCTACAGGAGTTACAAATGGAGACATGGTTAAAGGTATTTTTGAAAAAGGCGATAGTTTTGAATCAGAAACTTTTGTTTTACACAAATCTAGTAAAATTAATAAGATTGTTAAACGCACAACAAAAAAATGATTTATACTTCTGTTACAAACAGAAATTGGAAACTTAAACAATTTGATTTAAATCAAGCACAAAAATTAGCACAAGATCATTCTTTAAACGAAATACAATCTAGATTGTTGGCAATTCGTAATATCAAAAGCGAAGAAGTAAAAGATTTTTTAAATCCAACTTTAAAAAATTTAATGCCTGACCCAAATATTATATCTGACATGAAAAAAGCTGTTGAAAGAGTGTATCAAGCTATTATGGATAAAAAAACCATAGGTGTTTTTGGTGATTATGATGTAGACGGGGCTTCAGCAACTGCTTTACTTACAAAATATTTTTCAAGTATTAAAGTCGAGTCCGTTTTTTATATTCCTGATAGAAAAAAAGATGGCTATGGACCAAATATTGATAGTTTTAAAAAATTAATTTCCTTAAAATCGAACATTATTATTACAGTGGATTGTGGCACCGTGGCTTTTGAAGCCATAAAATACTCACAAAATGAAAAGATTGACGTTATTGTTTTAGATCATCACCAAGCGGAAATTGAACTGCCCAATGCTTGTGCGATAGTTAATCCAAATAGACTTGATGATGATTCTAATCTAAATTATTTATCAGCGGCAGGTGTTACATTAATGTTTCTTGTATCCTTAAATAGTTTTTTAAGAAAAAAAGGATGGTTTACTAAAAACAAAATTAAAGAACCTGATATTATAAATTTTCTTGATCTGGTTAGTTTAGGAACGGTTTGCGATGTTGTGCCTTTGGTGAAGCTTAATCGCGCTTTAGTTTGCCAAGGTTTAAAAATTTTAAAAAAAAGAAAAAATTTAGGATTAAAAACTTTATATGATATTTCTAATCATGAAGAAGCTCCAACAACTTATCATTTAGGTTATGTTTTTGGACCAAGGATTAACGCCGGAGGTAGAGTGGGCAAGTCATCTCATGGAGCAAAACTTTTGACAACTAATAACGCTCAAACATCATATCAGTTGGCAAATGAATTAAATTTATACAACGAAGAGCGCAAACTAATTGAAAAAGAGCTTTTAAACAAAGTTGTTGATGAAGTAAAAAAAAATATTAATGACCCCGTTTATGTTTTAACAGGAGTCAATTGGCATGAAGGAGTAATAGGGATAATTGCTTCCAGAATTAAAGAAAAATACAGCAAACCCACATTTTTAATATCCTTAAACAATCTTGGGGTAGGAAAAGGTTCTGCTAGATCAGTTTATGGTTTTGACATTGGCACAGCCATACTGGCTGCCGTACAATCAAAAATTCTATTAAAAGGGGGAGGGCATAAAATGGCAGGTGGTTTTTCAATTCAAAAATCAAAGATAAATGATTTTAAAGAATTTTTGTTTTCCAAGTTTGAAAAATCTGGTTTATCCAATACAACAAACAGAAACATTTATGCTGATTCAATTATTTCCGCTTCTGCGCTAAATAAAGATTTTTTTGATAAAGTTGATGCATTAGCGCCATTTGGATCTGGAAATAGCGAACCAAAATTTATTGTTGAAAATGTTAAAATAGTAAATAGTCAAATTGTTGGGGAAAAACATCTAAAAGTAATTTTATGTGACAGGAATGGAAAAACTATTAATGGAATATCATTTAATGCTATAGGAACAAATCTAGAGGGTTATTTAAATAAAAAATCTCACAAAATGATTAATATTCTAGGAAAAATGACCAGCAACAACTGGAAAGGCAAAATGAATATAGAGTTTATAATAGATGATATTTCTGTTATTAAAGATTGAATTTGTTTATGGTCCCATCGTCTAAGGGTTAGGACAGTTGGTTTTCAATCAACTAATCGGGGTTCGAATCCCCGTGGGACCGCCAA
>CAZKXT010000032.1:0-6312 GCA_964556965.1 uncultured Alphaproteobacteria bacterium
TGGAATCATTTACATACTCTCCAAAAAACTCATCATTTTTTGGAACTATATAGCCGTCAATATTATAATATTTAAAAGTTTTTTTCAGAGCGTTTAATTTTTTCATTATTTTTTTTCTATTAATTTTCTTTTTTTTAGCCTTTTCCATCCTGGACTTTGAACCGAAACTTCATAGTCAATATCTTGATTGAATTCAAAAATTTCTTTATTGGAATTATTATTTTCAAACTGAATAACATTTTCTTTAGGTAATTCATCAATAAATCTTGATGGAATAGAATCTATCCACTCTCCATGAAATATTCTTCCCATAGAAAAAGATATGTAGGCCTCTTTTTTTGCTCTTGTAATTCCAACATAAGCCAATCTTCTTTCTTCCTCTAGGGCAAAGTCACCTTTTTCTTCCAAAGATTTTTGGTGAGGAAATAGACCTTCCTCCCATCCTGGTAAAAATATTACATCAAACTCCAAACCTTTTGCAGCATGCATCGTCATCAAATTTACTTTTTCCCCATTCCAATCTTGGTCAATCGAAGTGGCCAAAGCAACATGTTCTAAAAAATCACTTAAATTTTCAAATTCCTGCATGCCTCGAATCAATTCTTTAATATTTTCTAACCTATTTTCACTTTCAAAATCTTTTTTTTCTTTAAGCATTTTTGAATATCCCGATTCATCAAGAACAATTTCCATTACTTCATAGTGCTTTTTATTTTTAAGATCCAATCTCCATTTTTTAAACAATTCCAAAATATTTTTTAGAGATATTTTTGTTTTTGGTTTTAATTTATCTAATTCAATTAAATTAAGGGCAGAATCTTCTAAACATGAATTATTTTTTTTTGACCAATCGTGTAAAATATTAATAGTAGTGTCACCAAGAGATCTTTTGGGAGTATTAATTATTCTTTCAAAAGCAAGATCATCTTTTTTTTGATTCAAGATTCTAAGATAAGCTACACAATCTTTAATTTCTGCTCTTTCGTAAAATTTTGTTCCACCTAGGATTCTATAACCTAAACCTATTTTAAGAAATCTTTCTTCAAATTCGCGAGTTTGAAAAATCGCTCTTACCAAAATAGATATATTATTTAAACGATATTTCTTTTTTAATTTTTTTTCTATTATATCTCCAATGTTTGTTGCTTCATCTTTGCCGTCTCTAAAACAACTTAATTGTATGGGCTTGCCATCCTCTCCTTCGGTCCAAAGTTTTTTCCCCAATCTGTCTTTATTGTTTGAAATTAAAGCTGATGCCGCAGTCAAAATATTTTGTGTAGATCTATAATTTTGTTCTAATTTAATGATTTTTGATTTTTTGTAATGCTTTTCGAACGTTAAAAAATTTTTTATTTCAGCGCCCCTCCAACTGTAAATTGATTGGTCATCATCACCAACGCAACAAATATTCTGGTGTGTTTGTGATAAGAGACTAAGCCATTTACTTTGAATTAAGTTTGTGTCTTGATATTCGTCTACCAATAAGTATTTGAAATTTGAAGAGTATGTTTTCAGAATATCCGGATAATTCTCAAACATCGTAACACAATGCAAGATTAGGTCTCCAAAATCACAACAATTTAATTTTTTCATTTGAGTTTGATAAATTTTGTAAACTTTTAAAACTATATTTTCAAAAGGCACATTTTTGTTTATTTTAACTTTGTCGGGTAGCAGTCCTTTATTTTTCCATCTGTCAATTGCTGATAGTATTATTTGAGGAGAAATTTTTTTAAAGTCAATATTTTCAGCTTTAGAAATATTTTTTATTAATCTTGTCTGGTCTTCTTTATCCAAGATTGTAAATCTTGAATTTAATCCAATTGTCTCAGCGTGTCGTCTTAAAAATTTTGCGCTTAGAGAATGGAATGTTCCAAGCCAAGGTAATGATTGTGAATTTTTTTCTAACAATTTGCTTATTCTATTTTGCATTTCTCTTGCCGCTTTGTTTGTAAAAGTTACACAAAGTATTTGAGTGGGCCATGCTTTTTTACTTCTTATTATTTGTGCTGCTCTTGCAGTTAAGACCTTAGTTTTTCCCGAACCCGCGCCCGCAACTATTAAACAAGGTCCATCAATATTTATTAGAGCCTCTTTTTGAGCTTTATTAAAATTTTCTTCAAAATTAATTTTTTTGCCAATCATTACTAAAATGTTATAAATGTTTTAAAAAATGTCTGAATATATCCACTTTTATAATAAACATAAAAATTTTTTATTTTATGTGCTTTCGTTTATTTGTTTTACCTTATTTGTATATTTAGCAATACCTTTTTTTTTCAATTATTCGAACTTTAAAAGCACATTAGAAGATAAGATATTTTTAAATTTTGGAACGAAAGTCTCAATCTCTGGAGATGTGCACTATCAGTTTTTACCCTCGCCAAGACTTAAAATAAAAAATTTGAAAATAAAAGATTATCTTGACGAAAAAAAATATATTGGAAAAATTGACACTATAGTTGTGCATATTCCATTTAAGAAGTTGGTAAAATTAAAGAAAATTGATTTTGAAGAAATTCAGGTAGTTAAATCTGATGTTGTAATAGATTATGAAAATTTAGATTTGTATAAAAGTTTTTTTAAAGAAAAATTTAAATCAAAACCTATTAAATTTTTAAATTCTAAATTAACTATTCGCGAAAATAATAAAAAAATTTTTTCTGTAACAAATATAAATTTAGTTTTCAATTCATCTGAAAGTTTAGATAGTGTTAAATTAACTGGAAATTTTTTAACAGATAAAATTAGTATTAATTTTCAAAATAAACATAAACAGAAAAAACCTTTAAAAATTATTTTAGTAAAACTTGATGATATGAATTTTAAACTAAGATTGGATTTAGAATCAGATGAAGAAAAAAATTCAATCGGAAGTTTTGATATGAGATATTTGGGCAATAGATTCCGGGGCGATTATATTTATCAAGATTCTGCAATCAAGATACCGTCATCTAATTTTTCAAGTCCTTATGTAAAGGGAGTAATTCAGGGAAAAATTGAAATAAAACCTTTTTTATATTTTGATTTAGAAGCGGAAGCAAAGCAATTGAATTTTAAAAATATCGTTAAAGATATAAAAAACTTATCCTCAAATGAGCAAACCCAACTTTTTATTCCTAATGAAAACATTAATGGAAAACTCTCTTTAGATGTTAAAAAAATTTATACCAGCAGTAAGGTGGTTCAGTCTATTGAATCGGAATTGGAATTTAGAAATAAAGATATTATAATTCATAAACTCTTACTTGATCTTGGGAAAATCGGAGCATCAGATATACAAGGTAAAGTAATAACTGATCACAAACACACAAAATTATACTTTGATCAAAATTTTTATTTAGATAACAATAGAATATTTTTTAATAGATTTAATTTAAGAAATTTTAGTGAAATTAATAATCTTAACTTTGCTGGGGAAATAAATTTATCAAATTTTTTACTCAAACTAAATTCTGTAAGTTCCGAAGAAGAATTAAGTTTAGAGGATTTAAATTTTATAGAAGAAAGTTTTAACCAAATATTTTTTGAAAAGCAGCTGAATAGTTTTTTTAATTATTTAAACCTAAAATATTTTCTGGAATTAGTAATTGGTTAAATTTATTTTGGTCTAACCATTTTTCTTGGATCAACAATTTTATTATATTGTTTTTCAGAAATTAAACCTGTTTTTATAACTTCTTCTTTAAGTGTGGTATTGTTCTTTAAAGCTCTTTTGGCAATTTTTGCCGCATTGTCATAACCTAAAACTGGTGAAAGAGCTGTTATTAACATTAGCGAATTGTCTAAAAGATTCTTAATTCTTTTTTTGTCCGCCTTTAGACCGCTCACGCAAAATTTAGAAAAACTTTTAACAGAGTCAGACATTATATGTATGGATTGTAAAATATTATGAATAATTAATGGTTTGAAAACATTTAATTCGAAATGACCATGAGAACCTGCCATCGTGATACCATTATGATTACCAATAACTTTTACGCAAACCATGGTAACAGCTTCGCACTGTGTGGGGTTAACTTTTCCAGGCATGATTGATGATCCAGGCTCATTTTCTGGTAATATTAATTCTCCATATCCTGCTCGCGGTCCTGAGCCTAAAAATCTAATATCGTTTGCTATTTTCATTAAACAAACAGCCGTTGTATTCATGGTGCCTGAAAAGTTTACAATAGCATCATGAGATGCTAAGGCAGCAAATTTATTTTCGGCAGGTTTAAAAGGAATTTTGGTAATTTTTCTAATTTCATTAACGATTTGTTTATCAAAATTTTTTCTAGTATTGATTCCCGTCCCGACAGCAGTTCCTCCTTGTGCTAAAAAGTTAATTTCATCCAGGGCATGTTCTATTCTTTCGATGCATTTTTTTAGCTGCGCATGATAGCCAGAAAATTCCTGCCCCAAAGTAATTGGCGTAGCGTCTTGCAAATGCGTTCTTCCAACTTTCACGATTTTATTAAATTGTGTTATCTTTTTTTTTAATTCCTTTTCTAAATTTTTCAAAGAAGGTATCAATTTCCCTCTAGCGCGGATAGCTATGGCTATATGCATTGCTGTAGGAAAAACATCATTTGTAGATTGAGATTTGTTAACGTGGTCATTGGGGTGAACGGGTTTTTTTGTGCCCATTTTTCCTCCCAGAATTTGTATGGCTCGATTTGCAATAACCTCATTTACATTCATATTTGTTTGGGTGCCCGAACCAGTTTGCCATACTTTAAGAGGAAAGTTATCTTTATGTTTGCCACCGATTATTTCGTTTGAAGCTTTTATAATTGCATTGGCAATTTTTCTATCCAAATCCTTATTTTTTGCATTTACTATTGCCGCAGACTTTTTAATAATGGCTATCGATTTTATTACTATAGGCCTTACTATAAAATCTCCTATATCAAAATATTTATTAGATCTTTCTGTCGATGCACCCCAATATTTATCTGCAGGAACTTTAACAGCTCCAAGGGTGTCAAATTCTTTTCTAAATTTCATAATCAATTGAACAATTGGGTTTATAAAGTGAATATGGCCTATTTATGTCAATTTTTCAAGTATGTTGAGTCGTTTATAACAAAGTTGTAAAATAAAACATCAATGATTAAAAATATCGAAAACGTTATTGTAAAAAGTTCAGAAAATGGAATTTCGAGAATTATCATTGATCATCCAAAAAGTTACAATTCTCTTTCTGAAAAAACAATAAAATCACTTATTCAAGTATTTAATTATTATAACAAGGATGAAAAAACAAAAGTAATTATAGTTGAGGGATCTGGCAAAGGATTTAGCGCCGGTCACAATTTAAAAGAAGTTCGTTCTTTTAGAAAAAAAACTGAATATAACAAACTATTCAATTTGTGCTCAAAATTAATGTTGGAAATTGTAGAAGGCAAAAAACCAGTGATAGCAAAAGTTCATGGGGCAGCTTTTGCGGCAGGGTGTCAATTAGTTGCGAGTTGTGATTTAGCTATTAGTTCCGATGATGCAATATTTGCAACTCCAGGAGTTAACATAGGTTTATTTTGCAGTACACCAATGGTTGCAGTTAGTAGAAAAGTTAGTAGAAAAAAAACAATGAAAATGTTGTTAACAGGAGAGCCAATTGATGCCAAATATGCAAAAGAAATTGGTTTGATTAATGATCACTTTCCAACTTCAGAGTTAGAGAATGAAGTTTTAAAACTTGCAGAAAAAATTGCGTCCAAATCCAATTTAACAATTAAAATTGGAAAAAAAGCTTTTTACAAACAATTAGATATGCCATTAAACAAAGCTTACAAATATACTTCGAAAGTAATGACAGAAAACATGATGTCATTTGATGCAAAAGAAGGGATCTCGGCATTTTTAGAAAAAAGAAAACCAAGCTGGAAAAATAAATAAAAAATATTTAATGGAAGATAAATTTATTAAGGAAATACTTGGTTCATCAAAAACAATCGCAATGATTGGAGTGAGTTCTGTAAAAAAAGATGATCCTTTAAACATTAAAAGGAGACCATCGATAATTGTTATGCAATATCTTCAAGAATTTGGATATAAAGTAATTCCGGTAAATCCTTTTGCGGTTGGCAAAAAAATAAACGGAGAAAATGTGGTTGCTCAGCTAGAAGATATTACTATACCGATAGACATTGTTGATGTATTCCGTCCATCTTCCGAGACTCCAAAAATAGCTCAAGAAACAATTAAGGTTGGAGCGAAATCAATTTGGTTGCAATACGGCATTCATAATGAAGAAACACAGACAATTGCTAAAAAAGCTAATATTAATTATGTTTCAAACAAATGTATAAAACAAGAATATCAAAGATT
>CAZKXT010000033.1:0-5914 GCA_964556965.1 uncultured Alphaproteobacteria bacterium
TGCAGCATTAGCTGCGGCAGTTGCTTTTACTGATTATGCTGAAAAATCTGGAAAACCAGTTGTACTTGTTGGACCAACTTTTTCTGGAGGAGCATTTGGTAATGGTGTTGGTGTTGGTATTAGAAAAGATGATACTGATCTTTTAAAAAGATTTAACAAAGCCATTAACACTGCAAGAAAAAATGGAAAAATTAGCGAACTAGCCATTAAGTGGTTTGGCTTTGACGCTTCAATGTAATAATTTCACTTTTAAGGCGATAGCTATATAAATCTATCGCCTTAAATCTATGGGACTTTTAGCTTACGGCGATACGGGTTGGGGAGATGAACTTTTCTACGCAACCTTGATGACCATAGCAGTAGCTATAACTGCTATCTTTATCGGTTTTTTTTTGGCGGCGATTTTTGCATCTTTTAAATTATCAAAGATTAAAATATTAAATTTAATTGGAAGTTGTTACACAACCATTTTTAGAGGTGTTCCCGAACTTTTGGTAATATACCTACTTTTTTTTGGCGGCAGTGGAGCGGTGATGTATGTAGCTAAAATATTTGGCTACGAAGGATATATTGAGGTAAATGCTTTTTTAACAGGAGCTATATCAATAGGTATTATTTCTGGAGCATATTCTACAGAAGTTTTTAGAGGAGCTGTCCAATCTATTCACAAAGGGCAATTTGAAGCGTCTGAAGTATTAGGTCTTAGAAAAAAAATATATTATTACAAGGTAATTATTCCACAAATGCTCAGGTTGGCTTTACCAAATATTAGCAATGTGTGGCAAATAACATTAAAAGATACATCTCTAATTTCAGTAACAGGATTAGTTGAAATTATGAGACAATCTTATATTGCAGCAGGATCTACAAGAGATCCTTTATTTTTTTATTCATTCGCTGCTGTTTTATATTTATTTCTTACTTTTCTAAGCATGAAATTATTTAATAAATTAGAAAAAAATTATAGCAAAGGATATTAAATGGATTTAGATTTTATGTTGGGGCATTTACCTAGGCTGTTAAAAGCCACAACACTAACTATACAGTTAACTCTTTTATCTTTATTTTTTGGTGTTTTTGTAGGTGCTTTTTTTGCAGTTTTACGAACTAGCAAAAATAAAATTCTATACCTTATATCATACTATTATTCATATATTTTTAGAGGGACACCATTATTGGTTCAAATATTTATTATATACTTTGGATTTGGACAAGTAGAGTGGATTAGAGAATCTTTTTTGTGGGTGGTTTTTAAAGAGGCCTATACATGTGCCATCTTGGCTTTTACTTTAAATACTGGAGCTTATACATCAGAGATTTTCAGGTCAGCTTTTGAAACGATTAATAAAGGTTTTATAGAAGCGGCGGAAGGTCTGGGAATGAATAAAATAAATATTTTTTTTAAAATTAAATTGCCTATCGCAATTAAACAATCTTTGCCAGCTTATGGGAATGAAATGATACTAATGTTAAAGGGCACATCATTAGCTAGCACAGTAACACTTCTTGATTTAACAGGAGTTGCCAAACATATTATATCAACAACTTTTAGGCCCGTTGAAGTTTTTATTGTCGCTGGTGGAATTTATTTAATAATGACTTTTTTTATTCATTCTTTCATTAAATTTATTGAAAAAAGATTTAAATACGGAGAATTAAAATAGATGTTCAAGGTATCTTGTGTGCAATTTACTTCTGGAAAAGATGTAAAAGAAAATTTAAAAAAAATATTAAATATAATTCGTGAATGCATCAAAGAAAGAAGTGATTTAATAATAACTCCCGAATGCACTTCTATTATGTCATCTGATAAAAAAGAGTTATTATCAAAGCTTAATGTAATGGAAGATGATATTTTTCTTAAAGAATTTAAAAGAGTCTGTAAATCAAATAGAAAGTGGATAATATTAGGATCAATAATAGTTAAAATTTCAAAAGATACTTTGGTCAACAGATCTATATTAATTAACCCAAACGGTGAAATTGAAAAATTTTATGACAAAATACATATGTTTGATGTCAAACTTTCTAATTCGGAAAATTATAGTGAATCTAAATTGTTTCAAGCTGGCACTGAAATAGAAACAGTGGATTTGCCTTGGGGAAGATTAGGAATGTCAATTTGTTACGATATGAGATTTCCTGCTATGTATAGAAAGATGTCGCAACTGGGTGCTAAATTTTTTTCTATTCCATCAGCTTTTACAGAAACAACAGGTAAAAAACACTGGCATGCACTTCTCAGAGCTAGAGCTATAGAAAATTTTTGCTATGTTTTTGCCCCAGCTCAAGTAGGAATTCATTCAAACGGCAGAAGGACTTACGGTCACTCTTTAATTATTTCACCCGATGGAAAGATTCTTGGAGAAATGAAAAAAGGAGAAGGTCACATATCAGCCAGAATTGACACTCGCCTTTCGTATAATTTAAGAGAAAAAATACCAAGCTTAAATTCAGACTAGTATTTTGTGTATTCTTTTACCTCGATTATGTTAGATCCAAGCTTTTGATTTATACTAAGTTTCAAAGAAGATCTGGTGTCGTTATTAAAGTAGACAGACCTTGCAAGTTTAATAAAATTTTCCTTAAAGTCTGAATTTTTTTCACACGCTCTTATTTCATCTTCAATTTTCCAAAGTTTTAAATTGGTTTCTTTCAGTTTCAGATATAATTTTTCAATATCCGGGGTCATTTTGATAGATTTTTCTTTATTAGAATTAAGTATTTCAAATTCTTTTTTAGCTTGTTTTTTAAGCTCTGGATTTTTAATTTTTTCTATTTTTATCTCTAAAATGCTTATTTTGTCTAACAATTCACCCGCAGATATTTCAGTAAGGATTTTGTCCATTTTATTAATATTTATGATAAAAAGATTTACAGAAAAAAAGTTTCATGTCAAATATTTTGATAATTAAACATGGTTCTCTTGGGGATATAGCTCAGATAAGCGGTGTTATAAAAGACATCAAAGAAAATTTCAAAGAAGACGAGATTTACATTTTAACTACACCGCCTTTTATAGAATTATTTGCTCGATGTCCGGATATATCTGGAGTTTTGCTGGACAGAAGGCTGCCAAGATGGAATATAATTTATTTATCAAAACTTAAAAGAAACATTCAAAGATACAATTTCAAAAAGATTTTTGATTTACAAAATTCTTCCAGAACTTCATTTTATAGAAAATTTTTGTTAAGAAATTTTTCTTGGTCAAGCACAGAAACGGCTTTAGATCCAGGAATGAAAAAAAGTGATTACGATCAAGATTCAGTGCTTAATAGATTTGATGTTCAGCTTAAAAAAACTGGCCTTAATACAAAACATACTCTTAATCCGGATTTTAGTTGGGCCGCAAAAGATATCAATGAAATTATAAATAGACATACAGGAAAAAAGTTTATTTTATTATTTCCATTTTGTTCTAAAACTTTACCACATAAGAAATGGCCTCATTTTGGAAAATTAATTAAAGATCTGAAATTAATTTTTTCTAATTACGATATTTTGGTCGCTCCAGGAAAAGATGAAATCGAAGAAAGTAAAAAAATGGATGTCATAACAATTTTAAACAAAAATCAATCATTAAATATTGGTGAATTATCAGGATTAATAAAAAGAGCAAGTTTTGTTGTGGCCAACGATACTGGCCCAGCACATATCGCGGCACATTTAAAAGTTAATGGTGTGGCTTTATTTGGACCTCACACGACACCTTTTAAAGTTAGCATCGAAACAGAAAAATTCAAAACAATTACCAAATCAAATCTTGAAGATATTTCTTCAGAAGATGTCACAAATTATATTAAAAATTTTTTAAAGTGATTTGATTAAATTTATATATTCTTGAGCTATCTTATCCCAGTAGAATTTTTTAGAAAATTTTTCAGCTTCCTTACCAAATTCTTTATATTTTTCATTCTCAATTATTTTTTCGATTGATGAATATATTGAATTTAAATCGTTACCGTCACAGATAAGACCTGTTTTCTCATGTAAAATTGCGTCAGAAGCTCCACCATCTTTTCCTCCAATTGAGCTTACTCCATAAGAAGCGGCCTCAACATAGGAGATTCCAAAACCTTCAATTGATCTGTTATCAATAATGCTGGGCATCAAAAACAAATTTGAATTTTTTATAAGAGCAATTTTTAGGGAAGCATCTATATTTTCCAAAAAAGAAACTTCTTTATCCAATCCCAGCTCTCTACATAATTTAGTTAGATTATTTTTTTCGTTTCCAGCACCAATAGAAACATATTTTATATTTGGATATTTAGCTTTTAAATTTTTTATCGACATTAAAATTTTTTCATGACCTTTTCTTTTTTCCAATCTCGCAACTGTTATTATTTTGGGAAATGAATTTTGAAATATATTTTTTGATTCTAATTCAAATTTATCTTCAATTTTTTTTGGTTTGTTTATTCCTGGGAAAATTATTTTAATTTTTTGTTTTTCTATACCCAAGCTTATTGCCAATTGTTTTGTAAAATTTGAATTAGAAACTACACAATCAGCTTTCGATATAGATTTTATAATTCTTTTGTTTTGAGATGAGTTTATTGGAAAATTTATCTCTTTGGAGTGTATAAGGCAAATTACTTTAGTTTTTGATATAATGTTTTTGTCAAGGTGTTCCAAGCTTTTCCAATGATCAAGAATTAATGCTCTTATATTGTTTTGGTCTTTTACAAATTCATTTACTACGCCAGATTTTCTGTATTTTCTAAATAGCTTTATTCCTGAAATTCTTTCTATATCTAACGAAGATTTTTCATCGCAAGCATTATCTTGGTCGCTTTTTTTATCGGCGAAAACCTTAACTGGTCCGTAGCTCAAAAGACTTTCAGCTAATCCCCCCATAAGAGACTGTATTCCACCTAATTCTGGGGGAAAATTTCTTGTTGATATAACAAACATTATTTAAACCATTTAATATTGCAACCCATACTTGGAATTTGTTTTTGTGGTCCGTTTCCAGCATTTGCTATTTGTTCCATTGCCTTTCTTAACTCCTCCGCTCTTCCTCTATATTGTAATTCCAGTTTATTATTATAACCAAAAAAATCTGGAGTACAAACCGCTCCATACCTTTTTGCAACTTCTTGAGTTTTGTCGAATAAATAAGGAAATGGAAATTTATTTTTTTTTGAAAAATTTATCATGTTATCAAACGAATCTTCAGGATAATTTTTTGTATCATTGGACATTATAGCGACAGATTTAATTCCAATTTTGTTAAGATGATTGGTGTCAGTTACAATTTTATCAATTACTTTTTTAACGTATGGGCAATGGTTGCAAATAAACATAATTAACGTTCCTTTTTTTCCTCTAAAGTCATTTAGTGACAAAGTTTTGCTGTCAGTTGATAACAGAGAAAATTCTTTTGCATTTTCTCCAAAATTACAAATTGGAGTTTCGGTAAGCGCCATATACAATATATTAATAAACCATCATTTATGATTTTGAAAACAAATTTTTATGGGATGAGCCATTTTTTCTTAACAGAACTGTTTTCTAGCGAAAAATGTGCTCGTCGATGACCTTTGGCAGCCAAGTATAACCATTCAATGGATTCTATATAATTTTCAATTACACAGAAATTTTTGTAACCAATTTCACTTTCTTCTATTGTATATTTCATATTATCGATATCTTCAGTTAATCCCGATGTGGCTTTAGAAGAATTAGATCCTGGAGCCTCACTACCCAGATAGCATTGCCTGCTCATATGTGCAGTTTTTTTCCACGACTTTATAGTGGTATTGTTTTGATAGTTGATTTTTATTTTAGAAAAAATTCTCAATTGGATTTTTTCATTTTTGTCATAAAATAATAATGTAGCTTTCGGATAAGATTTTAAAATTTTTATTTTGTTTGATCTTATATCCGCATGAAACCATATTTTTTT
>CAZKXT010000034.1:0-5829 GCA_964556965.1 uncultured Alphaproteobacteria bacterium
CCATCTGGATACACTGAGCCAATTCTTCATCGCAAACGTTTAGAAAAAAAACTAATCAGTAACTATAGAACTTCTATTTTTAAAAGCAGAAAACAAGGTTCCATCATCTAAAAACTCGATCTCTCCGCCAACCGGCAATCCTTGTGCCAATTTAGAAATTTTAATATTAAAATCTTTTAAGAGATTAGCTATATAAAATGCTGTTGTTTGACCTTCAACTGTTGCTGAAGTTGCCAAAATTACTTCACTAATAGAATTTTTTTTTACTCTTTCAAGAAGAGAATTAATCAACAAATTTTGACTATCGTTTTTACCATTTGATGTTATTGTGCCGCCAAGTATGTGATAGTAGCCCTGAAATAAACCAGTACTCTCTATCACCCACATATCTGCTATATTTTCGACAACACAAATCTGATTTTGTTTTTTGTTGGAACACGAACATTTGGAATTTGATGATTTTATATTCCCGCAAATATTACAACGAACAACATTTTTATAGACTTGCAACAAATTATTTGCCAAAGGTTTAACTAGACCTTCTTTATTATTTATAAGCTTCAAAACAATTCTTTTTGCAGATTTGCTGCCAAGTCCAGGGAGTTTTGAAAAAAGTTTTATTAATTGATTAATTTCTTCAGTATTATTGCTCATAAGTTTAAAATGGAAACTTAAATCCTTCCGGTAACTGCATTCCGCCAGTTACATCTAAAATCGCATCAGAAGTTTTCTTTTTTAATTTAGATTTAGCATCGTTATGTGCTGCCAAAATTAAGTCCTCAATAATTTCCTTTTTTTCATTCATTAAACTTGGGTCAAAAAAAATTTTTTTTAATTCTCCATCCCCATTTAAAGTGAGAGTCACAAGCTTTCCTCCGGAAATTCCTTCTACTTCAATTTTTTTTATATTTTCCTGGGCATCTTTAATTTTTTCCTGAATTTTTTTAGCTTGCGAAAACATTTTTGTAAAATCATTCATATACTAATCCTTTTTGAGAATGTCTATTAACTTTGCGTCAGGAAACGATTTTATAAAATTTTCATAAGAATCTGTTTTTTTAAAATTTTCAATTAGTCTTCTTTTTTCTATTTCGATCTTTTCATTGATAGTTTTGTCTCCAACTTTTTTTGCTAGAGTGATAATCCATCTTTTTCCAGTCCACTTATAAAGTTTTTCGGATAAATTTCTAATAAAGTTTTTATTTAGAAGATCATTAAAACTTATATCAATTTGGCCAACAGAAAAATTAATTAAGCTCACATTATGAACCAGATCATGTTTTAATTCTATGTCTCTTTTTTCACTGGCAATTTTTACTAAATCTTCAAAATTTTTTATTTCAGAATAAAATTCTTGATTATTGTTTTCGCTTAAAATTTTTTTTTCAATTTCTGGTTTTTTCTGAGATATGTTTTTTATTTGATCAGACGTGGTTTTTCTTTCTTGTATATTTTTTGTTCGACTTATATTTATCTTTTCGGGAATAGAATCTTCTGAGGAATGAATGGTATTTTCATATCCCAGTTTTAATAGTTCCTCATAATTTGGGAGTGTTTTAATATGTAATAATTTGAAAATTAACATTTCGACTGACATGAATTGATTTGAAACTATTTTTATATCATCAAGCTCCCTTAAGATTATTTGCCAATAAACCATTAGAGTCGTGAGATTAATATTTTCAGACAGAGATAATGCATTTTTATAATTTGTTTCTGATATATTCAAATCTGAGGCCGTGGCCTGAAGACTCTTGATGTTATTTACAATATACAAAACCTCAAGAAAATCATTCAAAATTGACTTTGGCTCAATTCCTTCTTCAAAAAGTTTTTTTATTTTTTGTATAGCAAATTTTTCCGATCCATCAACCACACTTTTCAAAACATCTATTATTTCAGATTTGTCAGAAAATCCCAAAATACTTTGGATATCCTTTTCGCTTAATATTTTTGCATGATCAGTTGAACTGTTTAAAATTTTCTCTAGCAGTGAAAGAGAATCTCTTACTGATCCCTCTGATGATTGTGCAATTAATCTCACACCTTCTTTTGAAATTTTTCTCCCCTCTTTCAAAGATATTTCATGTAAATTTTTTTCTATTAAGTCTAGAGAAACTCTTTTCAAATCAAATCTTTGGCATCTCGAAATAATAGTTAACGGAATTTTGCTAACTTCTGTTGTTGCAAAAATAAATTTTAAATATATGGGAGGCTCTTCTAAAGTTTTTAACAATCCATTAAAAGCTTGCTTAGATAGCATATGTACTTCATCAATGATAAAAATTTTAAATTTAGCAGAATTTGGTTTGTATTTTGATGAATCTATTAGTTCTCTTATATCATCAATTCCGGTCTTTGATGCGGCGTCCATTTCTAAAACATCAATATGATTTGACTGAGAGATTTCTTTACAATGATGGCAGTTTTCCCCGTCTTTACAGATCTCTCCTTCCTTAAAACCTTTGGAACAATTTAAAGCTTTTGCAATAATTCTGGCGGTTGTAGTTTTGCCCACCCCTCTAATACCTGTTAGCAAATATGCGTTTGGAATTTTCCCTGAACTAATTGAGTTAGAAATTGTTTGAACCATCACTTCTTGACCAAATAGTTCTTTGAAAGACTTGGGTCTGTACTTCAGTGCAAATAAAAGATTGTTGTTTTTTGTCATCGTGCAGCTTTTAGGAGACTAATAATAACCTGATATGTTTTCGTTGCGGCTGCTTCTTTTCAGACCTGACCGGATTTGCGAAACACTCACCTATTGTTAGCCTCCTAAAGTATTATATCAATATTAAAGAATAAGTCTCAAAAATTAATTTAAAAATTTTATATATTTCTAAATTTATGGGCTTCATAAACACCAAGAATTTCTAACATTTCTGTGTGAAATCCCAACTCCTCTAAGGCCTTTTTAACATTGTCATTTTCTAAATGCCCTTCGAAATCAAGATAAAAATTTACCTGTTCAAAACTATTTTTCACAGAAAAACTCTCTAGTTTAGTTAAGTTAATTTGGTTTGTTGCAAAACCGCCTAAACATTTATAAAGGGCAGAAGGAACACTTTTGAGTCTAAAAATACAACTTATAATATATTTTTTTCCGCTTTTGTAATCTGGTTGAATTTTTTCTTTAGCCATAACTAAAAAACGAGTCACGTTGCCAGATTCGTCCTCAATGTTTTGTTTTAAAACTTCCAATCCATATATTTTTGCTGAAAGTTTGGAAGCAATTGCTCCTTCGGTTTTATCTTTATTTAAAGACAAATATTTAGCCGAACCTGCAGTATCTGCCGCTACAATTGGTTCAAAATTATATTTTTGAATTATTTTTTGACATTGACTTATAGCCTGTCCATGACTTCTTACCTTTTTAATTTTTTCTATACTAGTTCCCTTGCAAGCTAATAAGTTATGTTCAACTTCAAGAAAAAATTCTGAATGTATTTGAAGTTTGTACTTTTGAAGCAAATAGTGAATATTTGCCACTCGTCCGGCTAGAGAATTTTCAATTGGAATAATAATACTAAAATTATTATCTTCGGCTGCAAGACGAAAAGTTTCGTCGAAAGTCTTGCAAGCTTTTATTTCGGCTTTTGGAAAAAGTTTTAAAGCTGCTATATGAGAATAAGCTCCCAACTCTCCTTGAAAACCAATTTTATATTTTTTTTTCATTTTTTCATCTGCTCTGTTACTTTTAAAAAATCTTCCTTAGTATCAACGCCGATAGGTGTGTTGTCAACAAATCCTGTTCTAATTAAAAAACCATTATCTACAGCTCTCATTTGCTCTAAATTTCTTTCAATCTCGTTTTTAGATTGCTTTAAATTTATAAATCTGCTCAAAGATTTTTTGGTAAACCCATAAATCCCTATATGATAATAAAAAAATGATCCAGTTTTTTTTTCAATTTTTCTAGAAAAATTTTTAACTGGAAGGAATTTTTCTTCTGACAATTGTTCTTTTGTTTCCAGCTTAACAACATTAATATTTTCAATTTCTGATTTTGATGCGTTGGAAGCTAAAGTGCCCAAATCACAATTCTTCATTTTCATAAATTCATCAATTTTTTTTATATAATCTGGATTAATGTTTGGCATATCACCTTGTAAGTTGATTATAACTTCAATAGTTTTATTTTCTAATTTGTTAAAAGCCTCAAAAACTCTGTCACTACCAGTCATATGTTTGTTTTCAGTTAAAATAGCATCTCCCCCACTTTTTTTCACAACTTCAGCTATTTCTGAATCTGGTGTAGCAACAAAAACTTGTCCTACATTTGCAGATTTTGCTCGATTTAAAACATGAACAATCATGGGAATGCCACTAATTAATGTTAGGGGTTTTTTGGGCAGTCTTTTGGCGTCTAATCGACTGGGAATTATTACAGTAGTATTTTTCATATTATATTATGCGTCTAACGGTCGCAAAATTATTCCAATAAATATCATCTTTTGATTGGAAGTTTGATATAAATATGGATTAATTTGTACTAAATTTAAAAACTTTTTAAAATGACTAAAATAATTATATCCATTGCTTTAGCTGTAATCGTGATATTGGGCATAAATAAAATTGCAGATAGTATCTATGAGGTAAAAAAACCAGAAAAATCTGCTTATCAAATTACAGTTGCGTCTCAAACTGAAGAAAATGGAGATTCCGATTCATCAGACAAGCCTGGTGATATAATGGCTCTTTTGGCTAGCGCTAACGCATCAGAAGGAGAAAAAGTTTTTAAAAAATGCGCCTCATGCCACAGCGTATCTAAAGGTGGCAAAAATAAAATTGGTCCTGCGCTTTGGGGAGTAATAGGTAGACAAGCTGGAATATTAAGTGATTATAAATATTCAAAATCTTTAATTTCATACGGTAAGAAATGGTCTTTCCAAGAAATTGATGGCTTCCTAGCCAAGCCCAAAGAATGGGTGCCAGGAACGAAAATGGCTTTTGCGGGTTTAAAAAATCAAAAAGATAGAGCTTCTCTCATTCTTTATATGAATAATCAATCAGATCAACCTCTTCCAATTAAGTAAGGCACCATTCAATTATACTTTTTTGAACATGAATTCTGTTAAGAGCTTGCTGCCATACCACTGATTGTTTTCCATCTAATACTTCATCCGTAACTTCTTCTCCTCTATTCGCAGGAAGGCAATGCATAAAAATTGAATCGTTTTTAGCTAATTTCATAATTTTGTCATTTACCTGAAATGATTTAAAAAATTTTTTTTTATTTTTTTTATCAGTCTTGCTACCCATGGATATCCATTTATCGGTCATGATTAAGTCTGCAGAATTTACGGCAATTTTAGAATCTGTAAAAAATGAAATTTTTCCCTTTTGCTCTTTAGCCCATTTTAAAATTTTTTTATTTGGTCCAAAACCTTTGGGACACGCAAACGATAGATGAAAATCAAACTGAACCGCGGCTTCTATCAAAGAATAAAGAACGTTGTTACCATCTCCTATCCATGCAATTTTTTTATTATTTATTGGTCCTTTCATTTCCTCAAAGGTCATTATATCAGACATAATTTGGCAAGGATGGCTGAGATCAGTTAATCCATTTATTATTGGAATACTGAGATATTTAGAAAATTGTTCAACTTTTTTATGTTCGTAAGTTCTAATCATCACAATATCTGCGTATTGTGACAAAACCTTAGCGGTATCATGCAAACTTTCGCCTCCGCTACCATAATGAATTTCGTCAGGATTAAGTGTTAAAGATTTTCCACCCAACTGTTTCACAGCAATATCAAAAGATATCCTTGTTCTTGTTGAGGGTTTTTCAAATATCATGGCTAAAATTTTTCCTTCTAAAGG
>CAZKXT010000035.1:0-5815 GCA_964556965.1 uncultured Alphaproteobacteria bacterium
TAAAAACTGATTTCCAATCGTTATAAACAGGGATTAAAATAGTATATTTTTTCATTTAAGGTCTTCAGCTTTAAATACCACAATAGCTTTCTCTGTGAATATTTCTACATCTTCTTTCCAGGAAGCAATATTGCAACCATTTGTCGGTCTCGGATTTAGATGGTAACATAGATTTCCTGCCAACCATTCGTTTCCAATAATATAATCTATTTTTTTATGACCTTTGTTGTTTAAATATAATTTAACCATATAAGCTTTTTCTTTTCCTTTATAATCAGTTCTTTTATCAGTTTGCGTTATTGAAATATAAGCATAAGCAAATGGAGAAAAAATAAATAAAATTAAAAATACAGAAACAAAACCTTTTAATTTATTTAAATTAATTTGGGCCTGAAAAATATAAACTAATAACACTCCAAAAAATAAATAAAATGGAGTCATCCACATCGTTCTGATTTTTACTCCCATCAGCATAGAAGTTAAAAACATTAGAATGATAGGAACAAAATTTATAGTTAATAAAAATAATAATTTTTTATCTTTAAAATTAAACTTAGTCTTAAATTTTGAAACCATAAATAAAAACATTACAAAAAAAGGAATGAGTATTCCAAATTGCTTTACCAAAAATATTAATGGATGAATAATATGACTTAAAAAATTTGGATCTTCCAATCCAGTTCTGTGGAAAGCATAAGTAATCGTAACATAATTATTTTCGGTCAACCAAATTAAATGAGGCAACAAAACAAGAAGAAAAGGAATGAAAGAAATTAAACATTTAAAATTAATTTTCTTTTTAGCGATCATGTAGATAAAAAATATATCCATCGCAACGAGCAGATAAATAAATAAATATTTTGATAAAATTCCTAGTGCAGCAAATAAACCAAATAACAACCAATCAATAGTTTTATTTTCTTTAAATCCTTTCCAACAATATAAAACTGTTAAAGCCCAGAAAGGTAATTGACAAACATTTACATTAAACTCTGGAGTTGTAAAATTATAGAAATAAATTCCCTCTAAAAGAAGTATTGAAATTAAACCAAATGTATAATTTTTAAAAAATTCTTCTGAAAACTTTAAGACTATAAAAAAAGAAAACACTACAAATAATTGACTAAGTAAATAATATGCCCAGTCTTGACTTCCAAAAATTTGGTAAAATATTTCAACCGCAAAAGCGCTGAGTGGAGGGTGTTTATTAAAACCCCAATCCAAATTACTACCCCACGCTAATGCTTCGATTGTGTCTAAAGGCAAATTAGAATTTGTTACAGATGGAACAATTGTCCAAATAAACAAATGTGAAATCAAAAATAATACGACATATTTATTATAATTATTTTTAGTTATCATCATAAAATCAGTCAATTATATAGGCTAATCAGCCTTGACAGCAATACAATGATTTATATACTCCCTTCCTTTAAAAAACCATAATGCCAGTTAAAATTTCAAAAAAATACATCCCAAACTCAAAAGAGAAATACATGTGCGAAAAGCACAAAGAGTATTTTAAACAAAGATTATCAATGTGGAAAAATGAGCTTATTGAATCAAATAAAAAAACCATAGAAAATAGCAAGAATGACAATGAAATTTCCTCAGCTGATATAGTTGATCAGGCTACTTCAGTGGCAGAAAGAAGTGTGGAATTAAGAACAGTGAATAGACAGATAAAATTAATTTCAAAAATTGATAAAGCTTTAGATCGTATAAAAAATAAAACTTATGGTTTTTGCGAAGATACAGGTGAACCTATTGGTTTGAAGAGACTAATTGCGAGGCCTATTGCAACACTATCTATTGAAGCGCAAGAAAGACATGAGAATAAAGAGAAAATATTTGCAGACAATTAAGCGTGGGGTATCGTTTCTCCCGTTTTCAAACAATCATATCCTTTTATTACAGCTTCTCTTTTAGATATCTTTTCATACCATCTGCTTAAATTTTCAAATTTTTTAAGCCCAATGTCGTGTATAGGGTGCCTTGCTATCCAAGGAAAAGTAGCAATATCTGCGATTGAATATTCATTTCCAGCTAAAAATTTTGATTTTTCTAAACGCTCATCTAAATCTTTATATATAGTTTTAGCAATTCTAAAATAACGTTCTTCCCCCCATTTGCTTTTGCCTGGTGTGTAGTGGTGAAACTGATGATGCTGTCCTAGTAGTGGACCAACATAAGCTACTTGAGCTATAAGCCATTGATTAATTAAAACTCGATCATTCTTATTATAAAACTTTCCACTTTTTTCTGCCAAATAAATTAAAATTGCCCCAGACTCAAATATACTAATATTACTTTCATGATCTGTTATCGCGGGAATTTTGCTAAATGGACTTATTTTTCTAAAATCAGAATTAAATTGATCTCCTTTGGAAAGATTGATTTCTGTTATTTTATATTCAAATTTTATCTCTTCTAACATAATGGATATCTTTCTTCCATTAGGGGTGTTTGCATAAAATAACTCAATCACTTTTTCTTAATGCCTAACCTTTCATGTGTGACTTTTGAAGTTGTGCTAAATTCAAATCGATATTGTTCATCTGGTCTTGCGTACTTAAAACATCCTCTGGCAGCTAGAGCGGCTTCATGAAATCCTGATAGAATAAGTTTCAGCTTACCTGGATATTCGCAAATATCACCTATGGCGAATATTCCTTTTTTTTCTGTTTCGAAGTTTTCTGTATTAACGGGTATATGTTTTTTATTTAAATTTAAACCCCATTCAGCGATTGGACCCAATTGCATTATAAGTCCAAAAAAACCTAAAATATTATCGACTTTTAAATTTTCAATTTTTCCATCTTCATGTTTGATGTTGATTGATTGAATTTTATTTTCTCCCTCTATCGATTCTAGTTGAAAAGGTGTTTTTACTATAATTTTTTTACTTTTAGAAAGTTTTTTAATTTTTTTAAGAGTGCTTTCGCTTCCTCTAAACTCAGATCTTCTATGAATAAGAATTACCTTTGAAGTTTTTGACAACTCCAGCGCCCAATCTAAAGCGGAATCGCCTCCTCCAAATATAGCTATTTTTTTATTTTTAAAAGTTTTTTTGTTTTTAACAGAATAGAATAAATATTTACCTTCAAATTTTTCAGAATTTGTCACAGAAAATTTTCTTGGTTCAAAAGAACCTACGCCTCCAGCAATAACAATATTGGGGGATATAAATTTTTTCCCTTTGTTTGTTTCAATAATCCAATTATTTCCTTCATTTTGAATTTTTTGAACTCTTTCATTTAAATGAATTTTTGCTTTGAAAGGTTTGATTTGTTCAACCAATTTTTTAGTTAAACTCTCTCCGGTACACTTTGAAATACCAGGGATGTCATAAATTGGTTTGTCAGGATAAAGTTCTATGCACTGTCCTCCTATTTTGTCCAGGTTATCAATTACTTCTGCTTTAAGACCAATGATGCCTAGCTGATGAACAGCAAATAATCCTGTGGGTCCCGCTCCTATGATAACTGCATCAGTTTTAATCATTATATTTGTTTTTCAGGTGTTGTAACTACCAAGCCATCAATTTCATCTGACACGGTAATTTGACAGCTCAGTCTACTATTTTTTTTTGGCTCGTAAGCCACATCTAACATATCTTGTTCGCCTTCTTCGGTTTTAGATAATTTATTAAACCATTCTTCTTTGACATAAACATGGCACGTGGCACATGCCATGCCTCCTCCACAATCAGCATCTATACCGGATATATTATTTTGAACTGCACCTTCCATAACGGTAAGACCATTTTTTATATCTAATGTTTTTGATTTGCCCGTGTGATCAATATAAGTAATTTTGGCCATAACTTTTTAATATATATAAGCATAAAAAAAAAATAGGGCAAGGTATTTAAAACCTGCCCTATTTAATAGTTAAATTTTTACTTATCTTCTTGAAGTATTCGACATAGCAGCAGCCCAAATAACCAGACCAAAAACGATTTTGTTAATGAAGTCTGCTAAGTTATAAACTATGTTCAATGCGCTTGAATCTACCCCGCCAGTTAAATATCCAAAGAGATAACCTAATGGGTAAATTGCCCAACCAAGTGCAACGATCATTCTCATAGTACCAAAACATGCAACTAAAGCTTTGTTGCTGCTTCTCGATGCTATTTGTCCTGCTTGTCCTGAAAATATTTCAAATATGATGTATATCCATGCCGCAACCCAAATCAAGAAGCCAAGAAATGCTTGAAGCATACCAATTTCACCTAGGTATCCAGAAATTAACATCACTAGCGCAGCAACTAAAAGTCTCCAAAACATGGTTGTTGGAACTTTTCTAATCGCAGATAAAACTAAATAAAATGACACTGTTTGAAGTGGAATTGTAATAAACCAGCCAATATATCTGTAAATAGTTGATGTATCTGCAGTCTGCACCCACACACCTCTCATATACATGTAATTAACAAAAGCTATTCCAGTCACTAAACCAGCGACTGTTACTGGTAGTCTCCACGCAGTAGCGACACTTCCTCTTTCGAAAAAAAAGAAAACCGTAGCAGCTAGCATACCCATTGATGTTATCCAAAAAGAAATTCCTACATAGTCGGTCGTTTGCAATAATGGAACTTCTGCATAGGCAGTATTTGAAACGCTCAACATAGCCAAAACAGCTAGTGTAAGCACTTTAAAATTTTTCATATAAACAACTCCCTCTTTGTTGCTTTTAAATTTAAAATCCTGACCTTAATGAAATAAATCCACTTACTCAATAAAAAAATAGGCTCAAAAAATGGCTTATTTATTGGATTTGATATGGATGAATAAAAATGTTTGTCTTTGATCATTAAAAAAGACAAAATAACTCCATAGTATGAGTGATAAATATAAAAAGATCTACGAAAAATCTATCAGTGACCCCGAGGGTTTTTGGAAAGAGATTTCCAATGAAATTTTTTGGTACAAAAAACCTACAAAGATTTTAAACTCAACTAACCCTCCATTTTACAAGTGGTTCGAAGATGGAAGTACAAACGCTTGTTACAATGCGGTTGATTTGCATGTTAAAAATGGAAATGGTGAAAAAATTGCTATAATTTACGATAGTCCCATCACCAAAACACAAAAAAAAATAAAATATAAAGAATTACAAGATCAAGTTTCTAAATTTGCTGGTGCATTATTAAACCAAAACATCAAAAAAGGAGACAGGGTTATAATATACATGCCTATGATACCAGAAGCCGTGGTAGCTATGCTGGCATGCGCAAGAATTGGAGCCATTCACTCTGTTGTGTTCGGAGGGTTTGCGGCAAACGAACTTGCAAGTAGAATAGATGACTCGAAAGCAAAAATGATCGTGTCTGCTTCTTGTGGTTTTGAACCTGGAAAAACTATTGAGTACATGCCTCTACTTAAAAAAGCAATTGAGCTAGCAAAACATAAACCCAACAAGACCATCATGTATCAAAGAAAAGAATTTAAAGTAAATTTAGATTCTAAAACCGAAATTAGCTGGGAAGAATTTCTTAAAGATGCAAAACCAGTTGATTGTGTTGAAATGAATGCCAATGAATATTCCTACATACTTTATACCTCTGGAACAACAGGAACTCCTAAAGGAATCGTTAGAGATGTTGGCGGTCATATAGTTGCTTTGAAGTGGACAATGAAAAATATTTATAACATTAATCCGGATGACGTGTGGTGGTCAGCCAGTGATATTGGTTGGATAGTAGGACATTCTTATATCGTTTATGCTCCTCTCTTTCATGGATGCACAACAGTTTTATTTGAAGGAAAACCTGTGGGAACTCCTGATGCTGGAGTGTTTTGGAGAATCATCT